>JAFDFZ010000019.1 GCA_019309565.1 Deltaproteobacteria bacterium | reverse complement strand
TAAGTGCGCACGCTAAATATATGAGTAGAATCAGCAGCATAAACCGCGAAGTTGCATAAATAACGGAAGGATTACCATTTTGCCTTTGAAGAAACGCCATTTAGCTTAACGCCGATGGACGTTTTCAAATTCCCAATCGGTCATACCCAAAAAAGATATGGCAAAATGGCCTGCACGCAAGATTTGCCTGTAATTGATGACCGAGCCGTTTGAGTCGTTTTGCAACAACGGGGTAAACAGGTGAAACAAAATGAGTGTATGTCTTTTAATCCAGCCAATCCATCAGAAGGGTATTCAATTACTTATGGACGCCGGCCTTGAAGTAAGCCAAGCATCGTCTGCTGCTATGGATGTCGTTGCAAAGGAGATTGTTCCTGCTGTTGCAGCCATCACTCGGAATGCCGGTTTGAATCGGCAGGCCATGGAGGCGGCCCTTAAAGTTTTAGGAAACCATGGTATTGGCGTTGATCCGGTGGATGTTAAATATGCCACGGAAATCGGATTGCCCATCGTCTTTACCCCATACGGAAACGTTCAGTCCGTTGCCGAACACACAGTAAGCCAGATGCTGGCCATTGCCAAGCGCACTCGCGAGGCGGACCGTGCGGTACGGAAAGGAAATTACGACTACAGGTATTCAGGAGGTTTTCGGGAATTGTTCGAAAAAACCCTGGCCGTTATCGGTTTCGGACGCACCGGCAGAAGAACAGCCGAAATTGCAAAAGCAGCGTTCTCCATGCGGGTGATCGCTTATGATCCATACGTTGACAAATCAGAAATCAACAGCCTTGGTATGGAAAAATGGGACTCCCTTGAACAGGTTCTCGCTGCCGCCGACGTGGTGTCCCTGCACCTGCAACTAACCCGGGAAACCCGAAACCTGATGAACCGAGAGCGGATTTTCGGGATGAAAAAAGGCGCCATGCTGGTAAACACGGCACGAGGGGCACTGGTTGAAGCCGAAGCTCTTATAGATGCTTTAAAAAATGGCCATTTGTGCGGGGCAGCCATGGATGTGTTTGAGAAAGAACCTCTGTCACCGGATCATCCGTACACGGAAGTCGATAACCTTGTTCTCTCCCCGCATATTGCCGGTGCCACCGAAGAGAGTCTCCAGCGCACCGCTATCCAGACCGCAACTCAGGTAATCGAGGTTCTTGAAGGGAAAAAGCCGATGCACCTGGTGAATCCCGAGGTGTGGGATCGACGACGATTTAGCCAATAAAAGGAGATATACATGATCAAAAGCAACCCGGTAAAAGCATTGTTAAAGCAAGGCAAGCCTGTTTTCGGCACCTGGATTACTCTTTGCCCCCATCCGCGGATTATTAAGATATTCGCCGCCTGCGGATTTGATTTTGTCATCATCGAAATGGAGCATACCGATTTCAACCTGCAGACGGTGGCCAATTTGGTGATGCTGGCCCGTGAGGCCGGTCTTGTACCTGTGGTTCGGCCTCCGGGAACCATCAAACCCCATGATCTGTCTCGTCCTCTCGATGCCGGTGCCCAGGGCTTGTTGTTGCCTGCGATTGAGACTGAAGATCAGATTCGAAAAATCATACGCCTGATCAAATACCATCCCATGGGATGCCGTCCCATGAACCTGAAAGGACCCCATACCGATTATCATCAGGGAAAACCCCAGCAGATCATATCCCATCTGAACGAAAACACCCTTACCGTGGTGATGATCGAAACTCAAAAGGGTATCGAAAACCTCGATGCCATTTGCAAGGTCAAGGGGGTGGATGCGGTTATGGTGGGCCCCGATGACCTTTCTCAGGACCTTGGAGTTCCCGGTGAGATGTCTCATCTCAAGCTGACAGAAGCCATCGACAGGATAATTTCAATTGCAAGGGCAAACCGAGTGGCATGCGGTCTGAGCTGTCACAGCCTTGAGCAGGTCAAAGCGCGCATAGCAGCAGGCTGCACCTGGCTGCCATATTCCAACGACACCGCCATGGTGTTGAATACCGCCCGCGAGGTCGTACCCGAGCTTATGAAAATTGGAGGACGCACAAGATGAACAATACATTGGTCAACAGTATTAAGCATCCACAGGGGATAACCCCGCAGCAGATCGCCGGAAAAACCATGAAAGCGGTCCAGATGTACAGCCCATATGGCTATCGCGCAAAAATCGGACTCATCGTGCCTTCCACCAATACGGTCAATGAACCCGAGTTCTATATGATGGCCCCCCACGGCGTATCCATTCATACCGCACGGATCATGCTGCTTGGGAAGGCAACCGAAGAGTCATATTTCAAGATGGGCGAAGAAACATCCCGCGCCGCATCCGAACTTGCAACCGCCGAAGTGGATGTGATTGCATGGGGGTGTACTTCGGGCGGGGTGGTGATGTCCAGCGAGAAGATTGAAGGCATGATTGCCGAGGCCTCGGGAATTGCCGGTGTGACCACCATCAATGCGGTCACGGCGGCATTAAAAGCGGTTGGTGCCAGGAAAATCGCTCTTGGAACACCCTATGTAAGATTTGTCAATGAGGCCGAAGTCAAGTTTTTATCAGAGGCCGGATATGAGGTGGTATCATTTTATGGACTTGAACTGGGGGAAACTCAGGAAGAGAGGCGAGGTATCGGTCGTGTCCCACCGGAAAGCCTCTATCGCCTGGCCAGATACATCGATCGAAAGGAAGTGGATACGATCTTCATCAGTTGCACCAATCTGGCGACCGTTGAAATAATTGCCGATCTGGAGGAAGAACTTGGAAAGCCGGTCATTACCAGCAACCAGGCCACGTTCTGGCGGGCACTGCGTATGGCCGGAGTGCCGGATAAGATTGAAGGTTATGGGCAGCTTTTTCAGAAAAATCAATGATTCTCATTTAACAGGAAGTGGGCACTGATTTTATCGTAGAAACCAGAGGAGAATTACGGGATGCAGACTTTTAGAATCGGTGTTGATGTGGGCGGAACATTTACCGATCTTGTCCTTCTGAACGAAAAAACCGGTGAAGTGTATGAAATCAAGGTTCTTACCACCTCTCCCAATCCTGCCGAAGGTGTGCTGGATGCGATTTGCCGGGCCATCGATAAAATAAAAGAGGGCGGGGAAGCCGTCCGTGCCGTTTTTCACGGAACCACGATTGCTACAAACAGTTTGCTTGAGAGAAGAGGCGCCAAAACGGCACTGATTACCTCAAGAGGGTGTCGTGACGTGCTTGAAATCGGAAGACAGATCCGGCCGAGTCTTTTTGATTGGAATGCTGAGAAACCGCCGCCACTGGTGCCAAGGAAATGGCGTTATGAGGCAGATGAGCGGATCATGAGCGATGGAACGGTTCTGGCATCTCCAAAAAAAGAAGAGATCCTCGATTTGCTGGAAAAAATCGAAGCGGAGGGAATAGAGGCGGTTGCCGTTTCTTTTCTGTTCTCCTTTATTGACAATACTCACGAGGCGTTCATAGAGGAGCTCATAAAGAGAAAGAAACCGCATCTTACCCTATGTATTTCCTCAAAGGTTCTGCCTGAATACAGAGAATATGAGCGAACCAGCACCGTTTGCGCAAATGCGTTTATTACAGGTGTGCTCAATCGTTACACGGATCGAATGAATCAGGCTTTGTCCGAAATCGGCCTGGCAGAAAAGTTAAGACTTCTGCAGTCAAACGGCGGCGTTGCCACCGTCGAG
Source organism: Deltaproteobacteria bacterium (assembly GCA_019309565.1). Lineage (GTDB taxonomy): Bacteria > Desulfobacterota > Desulfobacteria > Desulfobacterales > SURF-15 > JAFDFZ01. Next base: position 56,057 of record JAFDFZ010000019.1, on the reverse strand, counting down.
GCGCTAAAGGATCGGTGGATCACCACCGTGCTTTCCGGTCCATCCGGAGGAGTTACGGCATCTTCATATTTGGCAAAGCAAAAACAGATACCGAACCTGATCAGCATGGACATCGGGGGGACGAGCTGTGACATCTGCTTAATTAAAGATTATCTGGCGGACTGGACCGTTGAATCAAGCATCGGCGGTCTGCCAATCCGCTCACCCATGATCGATGTGAAAAGCATCGGAGCCGGCGGCGGAAGCATTATCTGGGTCGACAGCGGAGGTGCGCTTCGAGTAGGCCCCAAATCAACAGGCAGCGACCCGGGGCCTGTCTGTTATGGTAAGGGAGGGCAGCAGCCTGCAATAACAGATGCCCATCTGATTGCCGGAGCGGTTCATCCCAAATCGTTTGCAGATAAGGGAATCAAAATCGATTTCAAAGCGGCTCAGACGGCCCTGAAAGAGCTTGGAAGAACCATTGGGCTTTCGGCGGAAGAAGTTGCTACGGGTGCTATAGAAGTGATGAACCACAGCATTGCACATGCTATCAGGGTGGCTGCCATGGGAGAGCTAGGGGGCTTTGCGATGGTAGCATTTGGGGGAGCCGGGCCGCTGCACGCCTGTCCGGTGGCAGAGCAGCTTGGTATTGATCGGATATTACTTCCTGACTTTGCGGGTGTTTTTAGTGCAAATGGGGCCGCTCTGGCGGATTATAGGTACGATTTCGTGCAGGGACATCCAAAGAGGATGGATGAGGTAAACGAATCGGAGCTTGAGGATATTTTTAAAAGACTTGTCAAGATGGGGGAAATGAAATTTAAGGAATTGCCCTCGCTTGAAAACAGGATCGACCGCTCTGTTGAGCTGAGGTACCTCGGGCAGTCTTTTGAAATAAATGTCCCTGTTGCAGATAAAGGCTCTTCAGGCTTGAACAAGCAGGATATTTTACAACGCTTCCATAGACTTCACGAGGAAAATTATGGTTATTCCGATACCAGGGAACCTGTTGAACTGGTAAATGTTCGAATCAGTTGTTTCGCAATGACACCAAAGCCGAAACTTGCTCGAAGCCGGTACGAGCCCTTCCAGATATCGAATGCTGAAACAGCGGACATCCTTGCCCCGGGAAAAAGGGTAAGGATATCTCATGCCGTTATTGACAGGGCACAGCTTAAACCAAAAGAAAGATTTTTCGGCCCCTGTCTTATCTTGAGTCGAAACTCCACAACACTGGTTTCAGATGGTTGGAGCGGCTCAATGGATGAAGATGGTACCATTGAATTGCTGAAAGGGGATATGCAATGAAATATGATCCGGTTAAACTGGAAATCCTCAAGAATTCCTTTATTGGAATTACCGAAGAGATGGGCATAGCGCTGAAAAAATCAAGCTATTCGCCCAATATTAAAACCCGTGAGGATCATACCTGTTCCATATTCAACAATGAAATGCAGATGGTGGCCCAGACCGCTCATCAGATCGGACATCTGGGTGCTTTTCCCAATATTATCAAGCAGACGATGAAGGAGCATCGTGTAGAAGATTTAAAACCAGGGGATATGATCATCGTAAACGACCCTTACCGCGGAGGAACACACTTACCCGATATTATCGTGATCTCCCCTGTGTTTTATGAATCACGGCTGTGGGGGTTTGTGGCAAATCTAGCCCACCACTCGGATGTGGGAGGAATTGCCCCCGGCAGTGTACCTGGAAATTCTACCGAAATCTTCCAGGAGGGCATCCGCATTCCTTCTGTGATGCTGTTTAAGGAAGGTAAATTGCAGGAAGACATCATGAAAATGATTCTTGCAAATGTACGGACTCCCGAAGAGAGGAAGGGAGACTTGAATGCCCAGGTGGCGGCAAATCAACTGGGGATTAGAAGAATTCGTGAATTGATTCGAAGATACGGTTTTGACGAGGTTCTTTATTACGCCAATGAATCGATTCGTTATGCGGAAAGACGCATGCGGGCGGAAATAGAGAAACTTCTCGATGGCGTTTACGAGGGCATTGACTACATGGATGATGACGGCATAACGGATGAACCGGTAAAAATCGCCATGCGAATCCATAAAAAAGGAAGCGATATTGAATTTGATCTTTCAGACACCTCCGCCCAGCGAGCTGGCCCCACAAACTGCACGTTTTACATGGCGCTTTCGCTTATCATGTACACCGTTCGATGCTTGACAGATCCTGATATCCACCAGAGCGAAGGCTGTTATCGTCCGACCAGAACCATCATCCCCGAGGGTAAAGCCTTAAACTGTCGATTTCCGGCCGCTGTTGCGGGGGGCTGGGAAATCAGTCGACGCGGCATCGATTCCGTATGCAGGGCTTTCTTAAAAGCCATGCCGGGGAAGGTGCCTGCAGGCTCCAACGGTGCCATGAACCAGATAACCTTCGGTGGGCTCTTTCCGGACGGCCGTCGGTTTGCATATTACGAGACCAATGGCGGGGGGTTCGGGGCCAGATCCGATAAAGACGGCATGGATGGAGTTCATTCGGTATCGAATACCAAAAATACCCCCATCGAGGAACTTGAACTGAATTACCCTATATTTATTCGCCGCTATGGATTAAGGGAAAATTCAGAAGGAGCTGGAAAGTTCAGAGGAGGGCTTGGAATCGTCAGAGAGTTTGAGTTTTTAACCGATGCTACGTTTGCCACCATGTCAGATCGCCAGAAATTTCGTCCCTGGGGGGTTGACGGGGGAGAGGAAGCACTCGGAACGGATTTCGCCCTGATCACCGGAGGCAAGCGCAAGCCGCTTCTCACAAAATCAACGGGCCGTGCCAGAAAGGGGGATGTGCTGAGTATCCGAACCGCCGGTGGCGGCGGCTATGGCAACCCGAAAGAGCGATCCCCGGAAGCCATCAGAAAAGACCTGGAAGACGGGAAAATAAGCCTTAAAAGGGCAAGAGAAGTTTACGGCTGGAAAGATTGATCAGACTGCCGGCGCGGTTCTCTTCATTCTTGCACGCATCAAATGGGTGGCTCCTGCAAGTGCAACGCAGCCGATACCGATCAGGTCGGTTTTCAAACCGGGAAAAATCGTTAAAAATGCGGCTATGAAAAACAGAACCCGTTCGTAGATTGCCATCCGAATTATCAGATAGCTTTCTCCTGATGTGGCGAGCAAGAAAACGCCGATAAACGCTGTCAGTATCGTAACGATGATGGAAGGAAATTGAACATCTTGCAGCAACAGTTGGGGTGAGTAAACAAACATATAAGGAATGATAAATCCGGTAAGGGTAAGTCGCAGCCCGGTCCAGGCAACCTTTGAGGGTGATCCTCCTGAAACACCGGCTGCCGTGTAAGACGCTAAAGCAACCGGCGGGGTGATGTTGCTTAAGATTCCGAAATAGAAAACAAACATATGGGCCTGCAGTTCAGAGACGCCCATGTTGATCAAGGCCGGGGCTGCCACAACCACGATGACGATGTAACAGGCTGTAGCCGGAAGACCCATGCTGGTTATAATGGCGGCAAGCATTGTAAAGACAAGGGCAAAAAACAGGATGTTGTGAGATAACGCCATTATATTGGCCGCAAACATCTGTCCCAGGCTGGTGGTGGTTGCCACCCCCACCACAAAGCCTACAATGGCGCAGGCTATTCCAACGGACAGAGACCCCCTGGCTCCTTTGTCCATCACGCGAACCAGCATGCGCATGGTGCGGTCAAACCTGTCATGCGATCGGCTTATCACATAGCCGCCCACTGCACACCCCAATGCAGGCCAAAGCCAGTGACTCGAATATTTCCCGCTTGCATACACACACACAGCTCCTATGATGAACACCATATTGGACAAAACGGCATTTAAGACCTTGCGCCAGCAAATCGTGATCTTTCCTTCGTGCCGTTGGACCGCGGCTTCAAAAAGACAGATTTCAAAAGAAAGGATGACACCGAAAAGCGTGGCTGGCAAAAGAACATCGATCCAGTGATGTAAGATACCGACAGCGGCGGCGGTACCGACAGGAATGAATTTCCTCCTGCCACTGAAGATTATCATGGTTGCGTACAGAATGCCGATTCCTCCCGAAAACACCACCGAGCGGCCTGAGAAAAACATGGCGAACACCAGCATGATCACCGGAACGAAAAGATGTCCGCCTTCCATCAGCGTTTCTTTCAAAGAAGGGATTTCCTCTGAGGACAGAGTCTTCATTCCCGATTTGATGGCGGCATAATGAACCGAAACAAAAACAGCAAAATAATACAAAAGCGCGGGAATAATAGCTGAGATCATGATCTTCACGTAGCTCAACCCCAGAAATTCAGACATGACAAAGGCCGCTGTTCCCATGATGGGCGGCATGATCAACCCGCCGGTTGAGGCAGCAGCCTCAACTGCCCCGGCATAATATGGCCGATATCCGATCTTCTTCATCAACGGAATGGTGAAGGTGCCGGTGGTAGCCACATTGGCCACTGCGCTGCCGCTGATCGTTCCCATTATACCGCTTGAGATTACAGCTACCTTGGCAGGACCTCCCACGGAGCGGCCGGAGACGGCAAGTGCGAATTTGTTGAAAAATTCTGCGGTTCCCGCCTCTCTCAGATAGGCCCCAAGCAGGATAAAGACATAGATAAATGTTGCGGCCACCCCGAGCACCTGACCGTAGATACCCGTGTCTTCAAGATACATCAGCTCAAGAATGCGTTTCACATTCATACCCTGATGACTTATGGCATCCGGCAGATAAGGCCCGAAGTAGGCATAGAGAAGAAAAATGGAAGATATTATCGGCAACACAGGGCCGATGGACCTCCGGGTGGCTTCCACAATAGTGATAATGGCAAGCGCAGCAAAGGCAAAATCGACCATGGTGGGGTCTGATCCCACAATCACTCTTGGTTCATAAAAGAAAAAGGTATAAAGCCCGACGGCAAGCCCAAGAGAGGTCCAGATCCAATCCAAGACAGTCGGTTTTTTCTTTGAGGTGGGATAGATCATGAAAATAAGCGCAAGCGTGAAAGCCAGATAAAGGGTATTGCGCTTGATGGCAAGCATAACACCAAAGGTGTTCACCCATAGGATAAAAAGGGAAAGCGCGATGCCAATCAAAGAGGTGAAGTTGTTTGCAAAGCCCGTGGTTGAAGAAATTCCTTCTTCTTTGCTTATGATCTCTTTGATGGCTCGATCCGAAGATTTGATATCTGATGAACTCAGATTATGCTCCTTTCATAATGCGTACACTGAGGCAGAGTGTACTAGGGTCCAAGCATTCTGAGGGGCAAGGGGCGTGCAGATGCTGATCTGTTTCACTTGAACCCTTGAATCCTCGACCCCTTGGCCCCTGAAGCTACCGTCTTGAAGCCGTCAGGCAGCGGTTAACCCCGTTAGAGAAAGCCACCGACTGCTTTCGGTTGTATAGATAATTCCTTATAGATGGTGGTTTAATGCCACCATCTAAAATCGTTAGAGAACATCGTTCTCTAACGGGGTTTACTCTCTGTCAATTCTGTCAAGAACGGTAAAGAGTCTTGCAAATTAATCCTTAATAGGTGAAAATATAAAAAAATATGTCATTTGAGTAATAAGATTAATCCTTCTATGCCACTGTTGTTCCCTGTTATATGATGGGATGGAAAGAAAGGCGGAGGTACACATCATGACTTTAACCATTGCGAAAACAAAATATGAACATATTGTGCTGGATGATAAAGGCGTTCCATTTATTGAAGGAACAAATATGAAGGTCGTAGAACTTATCCTGGAAAAGACCGCTTACGGCTGGAGCCCGGAGGAGCTTCATTTTCAGCACCCATATCTGAACCTTGGACAGATCTATTCTGCACTGGCCTACTACTGGGATCATAAGGAAGCGCTTGATCAGGATATTGAAGAGAGACTCAAACTTGTGAATCAGATTCAGAAAGAAACCGGGCGGACACCCCTTGAAGACAGGCTGAAATCTAAAGGGTTGATCTAACCATGATCCCCATTTACATGGACCAGCATATTCCACGTGCAATAACAGAAGGGCTTCGCCTCCGTGGGGTCGACGTGATTACTGCCTATGAAGATGGAGCCGACAAGATGGGGGATGCCGAACTGCTAGACAGGGCAACAAAACTCGGCCGGGTTCTTTTTACACAAGATAATGATCTTCTTTCCGAATGTGCCAGGAGGCAAAAAGAGGGTATCCCTTTTAGCGGAGTCATCTATGCTCACCAGATGAGAGTTTCCATAGGAGCCTGCATACACGATCTGGAGATCATATCAAAGGCCGGAGAGGTTGAAGATCTTTCTAATAGAATACAGTTTTTGCCTTTATAAACCTCATCTGTTAACCTCATCGTAGTGCATGAATGATAATGTCAGTAACTATGATGGAAAGACGATTTTCCCGGGCAATGGGCATATCTTGAGCGGATATTGAAAATCTGGAGTCGGCCAGCCGAATCGCTTTCTTTGTCGGGTTCGAAATATGCCTGCATGTTCCTTTGATTCCCATCCCATGCCGCTTTTGGGGATAAATTCCGGGGGGTGATCTTCCAGGGAGATAACGCCTGCCGAAGAGGCGGATGTTAGAATGGTTTCTCCGATGTCGGTTCGAGCAAGTACTGCCGTAAGATTGGGATTGTCCGAGACTTTCTGGAAGACATCGCCCATGGAAAGATCCGCCACCCGAGCTGAAAAGTCTGGACACATCAGGCAACGATCTCGTTTATAGGGGGCAGGGCCTAAAAAATGCCACGTGTACTCATGTTTTGTTGCCACATGAGTGATTTTCCCGTCTCTCGTTAAAACCGTAAGAGATCCCGGCCACCGGCCCCCTTTGTAGTCCATGGCCACAACCTCTTTTATTTCTTCTATGCCGGCAAACTCCACAAGCAGATGCTTTATGCCCTCAAAGTAATAGGTAGCGGCACAGAACAGCCCGATACAGAGCTTTATGGCCTTTGAAATTTCAGGGGGTTCTCCTTTCATTTGAATTTTTCTTAACCCATGAATGTGACAGGGCAGGCCGACAATACCTATTTTTCGCCAGCCCTTTTCTACAACCGAATGCTTAAGCAGGCTGTTTACAGGAACCATTTCCGGAGAAGATCGTGTGGCAGATCTTGTCTGTTCAGAGCAACTCACCAGGGTTGCGGAACATCGCCAGGGCATCTGCGGGTTAGAGCATACTATAATCGCTCCATCGATGACACCACTATCAAGGGCGTAATTTAAAATTGCGGAGGTCACCCCGCCACTTGAAGAGCTCTCTCTTAAACGATGATCTGTGGCATATCCACGCAGAGATTTTCGATACATCCCAAGCGGTGCTTCATGAAAGCTGCTGGGTTTGCCAAAAAGCCACCTGTCCATGTCGGCCAGGGGAACAACGCCACCCGGACAGGCATTATAACAAAACCCGCACTGGTTGCACTTGCCTGTAAGTTTCGGCTCCGGCTCTTCTTCCACACAAACCATCTCGATGGCCTGCTCGGAACACACCCCTGCACACGTTCCACACGCGGTACAAAGCCCGCGATCAATCACCTGCTTTTTTAGGGTTGAGAAGCTTTCCTGCATTTAGTTTTCCTTCATCTTCGGATGATCAGATTAAGTCTTTCATCGACGGAGACTTCTGAGTCTACGCCCACAATCGTTGTGGATTCCCTCTCTTCCAATATTACAGGGCCACACAGGGTTGTACCCGGCTTTAAACTATATCGTTCATACACCGCGCATTCGATAAAACTTCTTGCGGCCGGGAAATAAGCATGCCGGAACCCTTTCGGTTCATTCTTTCTTCCGTTCATCCGGCTTTGCGCATATTTTATTTCAAGGCCAGGGACGGGACAGTGAGCGCGAAGCCGCCAGGTTAAAACCCGGATGGGAGCATCCGTCATGTACCGGCCAAACGCCTTTTCATAGGATTTGTAAAACATATCCTTGATTTCGGAAACACTCTTCGAACTTAGCCGACCTGCAGGCACCCGGGAGGGGATTTCATAAAATTGACCTGCATATTGCATGTCCGCTGTTCTTTCAAACAATATCTCATCCCTTTTGGCGCCGGATTCCATCAATGCACAGACTGCTTCCGTCTCCATTTCCCGGTAGATTTGATTGACATGCTCCCAGTTTATCGAATCGAGTCTTGAAATATAACTCTTGGCGAAATCCAGCGCCATGGGAGTAACCAGCAGCCCCAACGCTGAGGCTGTTCCTGCAGCCGGGGGGCAAATAATGGTATTAATTTTCAGCAACTCGGCAATTCGAAATGCATGAATCGGCCCTGCCCCGCCGAAAGCCAAAAGTGCATAGCGCCTGGGATCTTTTCCCCTCTCTGCGATATGGATCCGTGTTGCTGTGGCCATGTTTTCCGTGACGATCTGATTGATTCCGATGGCGGCTTCTTCGACACTGATGTTAAGAGGATCGGCCAGCCGTCTCTTTACGACTTCTCTGGCGCGATCCATATTCAGCTCCATTTCACCTCCTAAAAAATAATCCGGATTCAGATATCCCAAAATCAATGCGGCATCGGTTACCGTAGGTTCATCTCCACCGAATCCATAACACGCCGGCCCTGGAGAGGCACCGGCGCTCCGGGGGCCGACTTTCAAAAGACCCATCGGGTCGATATAGCCGATACTTCCCCCGCCGGCTCCAATTTCGATCATTTCGATGGACGGGATCTTAAAGGTAAAACCACTTCCTTTTTTAAAGCGGCTGATTCTTGCTGCTTCAAATTCTCTTGAGTAAGTGGGCCGTCCATCGTTGATGAGACATATTTTTGCCGTGGTTCCACCCATATCAAAGGAAATCAAATCATGTAACCCCATGCAGTTGCCGTAAAATGCGGCTACAAGTGCGCCCGCAGCGGGTCCAGATTCGCAGAGTTTTATGGGTGTTGCCTCGGCTACAGCCACGTTTGTGATGCCGCCACTTGAGATCATGACATAGAAGCCGCCGCGAAAGCCGTTTCTTTTCAACTCGCTTTCAAGGTAACGAAGATATCGCTTCATGATCGGTTGGACATAGGCATTGGCTGCGGTTGTTGAGGTTCTTTCATATTCTTTGATTTCAGGAGCAACGTGGCTTGAGATGGACACATGAAAGAACGGAAATTCTTCGTTGAGCAGCCGGATGATTTGCTGTTCGTGGACTGGATTTCGATAAGCATGCAACAGACATACTGCTATCGATGTAATACCATGTTTTTGAAAATATTCGGCAGCTTTCCTGACCTCGTCTAAATCCAGAGATTTTAGAACTTCTCCGCTGCTGTTTATTCTTTCTGAAATACCGATGCGATAACGTCTCGGTACCAGTGGTTTCGGTTTTTCTATTTGTAAATCATAAAGATCATATCGGATTTCATTTCCTGTTTCCAGTATGTCTCGAAAGCCTTTGGTCGTTATTAAACCGGTTGGGGCACCCTTTCGTTCGATCAGGGTATTGGTGACAAGGGTTGTGCCGTGGATAACGGTTTGAAGGGATTCAAACGAAATTCGGGCCTTTTCCAGAATCTTCCGGCAGCCTGAAATCACCCCCTGAGACGGGTCTTTAGGTGTTGTCAGGTTCTTTCCGATTTCCATCTTGCCGTCAGATACGTTGAGCAGCACAAAATCCGTGAAGGTTCCGCCCACATCGATACCCAGCTTTAAGGCTGACATTTCACATCCTTTCTTTCAATCCGTAGATGGTGGTTGCAGATTCTCTCGATATCAATTCGTCCATAAGATCCTGTCGAATTCTTTCCGGATCGCGCTCGTGCGGAGGGCCGAACCCACCGCCGCCTGCGTAGTCGATAACCAGGCGATCGCCTGGATTCAAATAAGTCTGTGATTTTGGATGAATGTATTGTCCATCGTTAAGGATCAGCCGATTTGGAGATCCCGGTAAACCACCCATGTAGCCCTGCGCCGGATGGTGGTGTCTATCTGTCAAAAGAGAAACCCGGATGGGGTCTTTGGATATCACCTCCAGGATGATTTCCTGTCCCAGACCACCCCGATATTTACCAGCACCTCCGGAATCGGCAAGCATCTCTTTTTTCCAAAAAAGAAGAGGGGCTGTGGTCTCCAGAACCTCTATGGATCCGCAGGAGCTGTTGGTAGGAAACGGGGTGCATGAAAGTCCGTCTTTATCGAATCGGGCACCCATTCCTCCGTTTGCAAATAGAATCGAAGAGAATTTTTCACCATCCAGTCCGGTGCCTGTAAATAAAGCCCTTAGAGTGGGCTGGCTTCCTGATTCTGCTTTCACCTTTTCGGGAATCGCCTTGAGCAGGGCACCGAATACACAGGCGCTCAGCATATGACCTATAATCTGGCGGGCATTTACAGGGGCCGGGATTGTAGGATTCAAGATACTCCCTTTCGGAGCTTTCACGGTAATAGGACGATAGGACCCCTCATTTTTAGGAGTGAAAGGATCCAGTGCGCATTTGATGGGATAGGTAGCATAGGAATAGGTATAGTTCATGACACAGTTCAATGCGCGGTCGATCTGGGCAGAGGTTCCTTCAAAATCAATCTCAAGCTCATCGGCATCCACAGTGATTTTACAATGCAGGATGATGGGCTCTTCATATCCGTCCATCTCAACTGTTTTTTCATAAACTCCATCCGGAACCTTTGATATGGCTTCCCGCATCACTCTTTCGGCTCTTGATTGAATCTCCCATGCCAGATCTGACAAATCTTCCAGGCCGGTTTCTTCCAGAAATTCAACCAATCGATTGCTGCACATGGTCTGGGCCGTAATCTGGGCATTCAGATCGCCGAATACTTTTTCCGGTATTCGGACGTTTTCCCGGATGATTTCCATAAGGGTTTCGTTGGGGACCCCTGCCTGATATAGTTTTATGATCGGGATTCTGATTCCCTCTTCAAAAAGTTCTCTTGTGTCTGCGGACCAAACCGAGCCCCCAATATCCGGTGAATGGGCGATCGTCCCTGCAAAGGCCACCAATCTGTCCCTGTAAAAGATGGGCATGGCCATGGTTATATCCGGGAGATGGCCTGATGCCAGCCACGGGTCATTGGTCATCACAACGTCTTGCGGGTGCCATTGATCATGAGGGAATCTTTTTAGAAAATGCCTTACGGTTTCAGGAACAGTTGCAATAAAGGAGGGAATGCTCGCCGTATTATTTGCAAGCGCGGATCCATTGGCATCCAGGAGCACACAGGCATAGTCGTTTGATTCTTTGACGATTGTCGAGAAAGAAGTTCTTAGCAGTGTGGCGGCCGCCTCATCGACAATACTGGTTAACCGATTCCACATGATTTCAAGACTGATGGGATCAAATTTGTGTGCCATACTTTCTCCTTGGTTCGTATGAGAATTATTTGATCTTTTTAGCACATCAATTTTTGGTGTGCAAATATAGAAAAACCGTATCAATTTAGGTAAGTATTGCTGTAATGACAGCGCTTCGGTATATACACTGTTAACCATGAACAGCTTGGCGATCATACTCATTCTGTCTGCTGCATTCATCCATGCAACATGGAATCTGCTAGCCAAACGAGCAGGCGGCGGACCCGCGTTCGTGTGGTTGTTTGCAGCGTTGTCATGCGTAATTTATGCTCCTGTCACATTTTTCATTCTTTATTTGAAAAGACCTTCCATTGGCCCCATGGAGATTCTTTTCATGTTTGTCAGCGCTTTGTTGCATCTCGCCTATTACCTGGTCTTACAGCGCGGGTACAGCAAGGGCGATTTGTCATTGGTTTACCCCCTTGCACGAGGAACCGGCCCATTGTTGTCATGCATGGCAGCCATTGTCTTTTTTCAGGAGCAACCAGGTATCCTGGCCATTATCGGCATCTTTCTTGTTGTTTATAGTGTTTTCACCCTTGCGGGTGGAGCTCGACTCTTTGAAGGAACAAATCCTAAGGGCAGCTGGGCGATTCGTTATGGAATCGTCACCGGGGTAATTATCGCAAGCTATACATTATGGGATAAACAGGCGGTCAGCAGGCTTTTAATTCCACCGATTCTGCTGGACTGGTCCACAAGCGTTGCACGGACAATTCTTTTATCTCCCTATGCCTTGCATAACTGGAAAGAAGTAAAATACCAGTGGCGGATGAACAAAGGATGCGCCTTTGGTGTCGGGGTTCTAAACCCTTTATCGTACATACTTGTGTTGACAGCATTGATATTTACCCCCGTCAGCTATGTGGCGCCGGCCAGAGAAGTGAGCATTCTCATTGGAACCGTAATGGGCACTCATATTCTGGCAGAGCCGCATGCAAAACGCAGAATTGTTTCATCGATTTTCATGATCACCGGCGTTGTTTTACTATCCATCGGATAACCGGTACCATAGCCCATGTCTTTACTATTGGATAGGCTGTTCGATAATGGTGCCCGGTTCTAAAGGGGTTTGTTGTTCTTCCATAAGGATCGAAGAAGGCCGTGTTGCGGGTGGTGTGGTGAGCTTCGGTGAAGAGGCGGATTTCCCTGGCAGTGAACTCTCAATGGGCTGGAGGCGTTTTTTTATTTCCGATAAAGCCTTGAACTTCATAAGTTCCTGAATCTGCTCCTCCATTTCCTTGATGGTTTTATCTCGTTCTTGCATTTTCTGTATTAATTGGCTCAATTGCTTTTCAAAACGTCTTTCCTGGTTTTTGAGTTCGTTCTGAAGTCCCTGTTTGTCTATTTTGTGTGAGGATAGTGTGGTTAAATCTCTCTTTAGTTTTTGAAATTCTTTCAGCTCTCCCTTCACCTTGAATAATGTTCCCGATAGCTCCGCCAATTCCTGTGTGAGGTTTTCATCAAGAGCCTTTATTTCCGATTCCATGTTTTTCAGGTGTTGATTATAAGGAGCAATCTTCTTCTCTATCTTCTCTAAGGACATGGCGACTTCGGCCTTATCGATTTTTGAGACCTTAAGTTCATCAATGGCTTTTTGTACCTTTTGCATGTCCTCTTTTAAGACCGATGTGGTTTTCTCGAAAACGATATACAACTCATCCAGTGGCATAAGCTTCTTGTCGAAAGAAGTCTCAAGTTTCTCAAAGGATTCTTGCAGTTTGGTCACGGATTCATCTAGTTTTGCAAATTGCAGGGAAAGGGACGAGAATTTTGAGTTCAATTCCTCAGAGAGCTTTTGAATCTTTGCGACGTCAGCACTGCGAAGTTTATCTACGCCTTTTGTAAGCTCAGAATAACCCAGAAAGGAAAGAGCACCTATTAGACAAAAAACTATGATGGACAGAGTGGTTATTTTACGATTCAGCCTTCTTAAGCGACGATCTTCCAGGTCTTCGTTAAGATAAAGTTCTGCACTTTCGTCGTCCATTCGGAATCGAAAATCAGAAGGTTTTTCATTCATAGGTGTCTATTCCCATTCTATGGTGCTGGGTGGTTTAGAGCTGATATCGTACACAACCCGGTTAATTCCATTAACTTCGTTGATAATTCGGTTTGAGATTTTCCCGAGAAGCGAATGCGGCAATCGGGCCCAGTCGGCGGTCATTGCATCTGTGCTGGTAACCGCGCGAATGGCTACGATGTTCTCATATGTCCGCTTGTCACCCATGATTCCCACGCTTTTTAACGGCAGAAGTACAGCAAAGGCTTGCCATAACTTCTTATAATAACCGCTTTTTTTGATTTCTTCAAGTAAAATAACGTCTACCTGCCTGAGGAGCGAAAGATTCTTTCGTGTTACCTTTCCGAGGATTCGAATGGCTAGCCCGGGTCCTGGAAACGGTTGGCGCCATATAAGTTCATCCTCCAGTCCAAGTTCTTTTCCCAGGACTCTGACTTCATCTTTGAATAGAAACCTTAAGGGTTCAACAAGGCGTAATTTCATTTTTTTAGGAAGACCGCCAACATTATGATGTGATTTTATCACAGACGTAGGTCCTCCGAAAGCAGATTTTGATTCGATGACATCCGGGTATAATGTTCCTTGAGCTAAAAACTCTGCGCCACTTATCTTCTTGGCCTCGGCTTCAAAAATATCCATAAAAATTTTACCGATAATTTTTCGTTTCTTTTCAGGATCCACTATATTTCGCAATGCAGAAAGAAATTTTTCCCTTGCGCTTACAAATCGAATGTTGATGTCAAGATGCTGTTTGAGTCTCTTTTTTAGAATTTCCCCTTCATCCTTGCGCAGCAAGCCGTTATCCACAAAGATGCACACAAGGTTTCTTCCAATGGCCTTATGGATCAAAAGCGCTGTAACAGAGGAATCCACACCTCCGCTAAGCCCTAAGATGACTTTCTTATCCTTAACCGTGTTTCTTATTTGAAGGATTGCTTGTTCGGCAAAATGCTTCATGGTCCAGGATCGCTTGCATCCACAAACATCGAAAAGAAAATTCTTCAGCATCTTCTTCCCCATCGGTGTATGCTCGACCTCGGGGTGAAACTGAAGACCATAGAGGCCTTTTGCTGCGTTTGCCACGGCAGCAATTTTTGTGTTCTCTGTAGATGCAGTAATAACAAAATTCTTCGGCAGCTTTTCTGCAGAATCGCCGTGGCTCATCCAGCATTTCGTTTTTCTCTCCACCCCTTTAAAGAGTGGGATTTCCTTCATAATTTGAAGTTCGGCAAACCCGTACTCCCGTTTCTCTGCATGCTTCACTGACCCGCCGAGAGCATAGATCATATACTGCATCCCATAACAGATCCCCAATACGGGAATACCAAGTTCGAATATCTTTTTGTCCACCCGCGGACTCTGTTTTTCGTAAATACTGGCCGGTCCTCCGGACAGGATGATTCCCTCAGGATTGAGCTTTTGAATATAATCGATGGAAATATCTGGAGGTTCGATCTGGCAGAACACCTGACATTCTCGAACCCGGCGTGCAATCAATTGATTGAATTGTGAGCCGAAATCGATGATCAATATCATGATATTCCTTGCTATGTTGTGATGTTTATGTTTCCCGCCAAATTGCCGTTGTCCTTGATTTTCATTTGTTTAATTATAATGAATATGTTAAACAGGCTCGCATTGTCAACTTTATTCGCCTGAAATATCTTGCAGCTTGTTGCTGGGAGCTATATTGTTCCCATCGTGGAATGGAAAAAAGACCTCGCTTCCAGGCGAAGAGTTCAGTTTGACTTTTTCAATACAGGATACGAGGATTCAAGGATTCAGGGTAAGAAACTTTTTTGAGTTGGAGTTTCCAAGAAAGTGCAAAGAGGCTCTGAAAAAAACCGTCAGAAACGGATCATAGTTCAAATCTATGAAGTTCAGGACCCCTTTGAAGTGGAGCCGCTTGTGGGTTTGGGGGTCGACCATATCGGCAGCGTTTTGATTTCCGGGGAAAACTGGAAAACTCCGGCCGTGCGGGAGGTCATTCACCTGGTTCAGAGCACATCGGCCAAGAGCTGTTTAATTCCACTCTTCAGTGATCCTAACCTGCTTCTTAACACCCTGGATTATTATCAACCTGACGTAATTCATTTTTGCGAAGATCTAGTAAACAGCCGTCACCAGGCTCATGACTTCAGCCCCTTGATGAGATTGCAAGAAGCTGTTAAAGAAAGATTTCCTGAAATCAAAACCATGCGTTCCATTCCCATCCGTTTGGCCCGAACTAACACTCATGTGGATTCACTTAGAATCGCAAGGATTTTCGAGCCAGTGACGGATTTTTTCCTTACCGACACGTGGCTCGGTCATAGTGGATTTGATGGGCAGCCGGTCAGTGGATTCGTAGGTATTACGGGCAAGCCGTGTGATTGGAATATTGCCGCATCCTTGGTTCGGGCAAGCCGGGTGCCTGTAATACTGGCCGGAGGGATTTCTGCGGAAAATGTATCCGATGGAATCAAAAAGGTTCAACCCGCGGGAGTGGATAGCTGCACCTTAACCAATATGGTGGATGAACAGGGCCGACCGATACGATTCAAAAAAGATCTTAAAAAGGTTCGAAAGCTTGTAGAAGCCGTGCGGAGGGCGGAAAGAGAATTTGTAAAAGAAAAAGGAGAAAGCATATATGTACGATGTGAGCGATTTAAGAAAGGGGCTTAAGATCGAAATCGATGGAGATCCCTATATAGTTGTTCATTTTGAATTCGTAAAGCCCGGTAAAGGTCAGGCACTTTATAAATGTAAATTAAAAAATCTGGTAACCGGTGTGCAATTTGATAAAACCTATCGATCAGGCGACAAGTTCAATGAGGCAAACCTGGAAGAACAAGAAATGGAATATCTATATTTTGACGGTGAGAATTACTGTTTCATGAACACTTCCACTTATGCCCAGGAATTATTGACCAAGGAGCAGGTAGGAGATGCCAGAAACTTCTTAAAAGAAAACACCGTTTGCAGTGTTCTTTTCTTTGATGGAAAACCCATCGGGATTTCGTTGCCGAATTTCGTTGATTTAAAGATAGAAAGCTCAGAACCATGGGCAAAAGGAGATACGGCTTCTGGAGATACAAAACCGGCTACCCTGGAAACCGGGTTTGTTATTCAGGTCCCGCCCTTTGTGGAGCCAGGAGAGATTGTTCGAATCGATACGCGCACCGGTCAATATGTGGAGCGGGTGAAAGGCTGATTCGACTTATATAACCGGCCGGATACCAGCAATTCTCGGTGAATTTCCTGTCGAATAAAATTTTTAAAGGCAAACTAGATACCCACGGGCGCAAGCCCGCGGGTATCTACGTCCTGACGACAAAGAGTTGGCCCCATTTTTCCGAGAAAAGAATTTTGTTTATCGTTTTTCTGGATTGCCGCTTTAAGGGGGTTTCTTTAGGATATCCAATGGTCAGCATGGCAGAGACCTTAATTTTCTTGGGAATACCGAGTATCTCTTTTACCCTGTCTTCTGAGAACCAGCCGATCCAGCAGGTTCCAAGACCAAGCTCTGTCGCCTTTAGCACCATATGCTCCATGGCTATCCCCAAATCGATCTGGTAATATTCGATACCACTGATGCGCGAACCAATGCGATTGGCAACCATATCCAGCTGAGAGCACCCGATGATGACAAGCGGTGCCTGTGCAAGCCATCTATTCGGAATAACAGGCCGCATGGCCTCGTTGCAAAGCCGCTTGATGGTATCGGAATCCGTTACGGCAACAAAGCGCCATGTCTGACTGTTGCATGCGGAAGGTGCCAGGCGGGCGGCTTCGCAGATGGCCAGCAGATCCTCACTGGCAACTGGAGTGGGCTGGAACGAACGGATCGATCTTCGTTTTTTGATAATCTCATCCAGAGTCATTGGGGAGCCTTTTGCGAGTTCCACACGCTTCAAAACGCGATTATTCGTCGAATTAAGATGCTTTTCATGTTCGTCGAGAATTGCTGGCGCCTTTTGAGTCGTTTTGCAACACCAGAATTTATAAAGTTTCCGGTGCGTCTTTCATCAGCCTGACACTATATTTTTTTATTCGATTCCCTTGCACTTCTTCGACGGTAACAAGAAAGCCGTCTATGCGGATTTCTTCTTTTTCCGCTGGAATTCTTCCTATCTTATCCAGAATGAAACCCGAAAACGTATCATACTCGTTAGTATCCGGGATGTCCATTCCAATGGTCTGGTTGATTTCGTCGATATCCGTTTTACCAAGGACAATCCATTCGTTGCTGCGCCGTTGAACAATGTTGGGTTCTTCCTTATCGGTTTCGTCTCTGATCTCCCCGACGATCTCCTCCAGCGCATCTTCCAGGGTAATCAGTCCCGACACGACACCATGCTCATCCACCACGATGGCCATGTGGTGTTTTCTTCGTTTAAATTGATGGAGAAGCTGGTCCAGTTTCTTGTTTTCAGGCACAAAGTATGGCTTTGTCATGATTTTCCTGACATTGATTTCAGTGTTTCCTGCCGCCAGGTGTGAAAAAAGATCTTTTATGTTCAGGATGCCGATGACATGATCGATATCACCTTCGATCACCGGAATTCTGGTAAAGCCGGATTTTGCGATGGTTTCAAGATCCAGCTTTTCGTTTACATCGATAACGAACATATCTGCCCTGGGTGTCATGATCTCAGCAGCGCTTTTATCATCGAGCTCGAAAATGTTGTGAATGAATTCTTTTTCTTCCTCCTTTATTTCGCCTTCCTCTTCAACCACTTCAACAAAGGTCATAAGCTCTTCTTCGGTAGCGGTTGGTGTTTTTTTAATTTTTTCGGTAAGTTTAGGAATGAAATTCAAAAAGACCGAAATCGGATAAAATAAAACCGATAGCCAATAGATGGGATAGATGGTAAGTTTGGCAATCAGAATATTGTTACGTGTGGCGACGGACTTCGGCAGCACTTCCCCGAAAACCAGGATAAGAAATGTCATTATACCCGTTGCAATACCGAGCGCGTAGTGGGGAAAATAATCCATTGTGATGGAAGTTGCCACTGTCGCTGCAGCCACATTCACAAGATTGTTTCCGATAAGAATGGTTGTGAGCAGTTTGTGAGGATTGCCTCGCATCTTTTCGATCAGTTTAAATGCCTGGCCATCTTGCTTTGCCATGTGCCGGATTCTTATTCTGCTGATTGAAAAAAGGGCCGTTTCAGAGGAAGAGAAAAAACCCGATAAAACGAGCAGTATGAACAGAAGAATGATTTGATTTTCCATTATTGATTCACCTTATGTGGGGTTGAAAAATCAATGGAGTCGGTTGTAAGCTGACAAAACCTATCGTCCCAAGGCGCAATCCAATGGGGCAGGCCAGGCGGAAGTCCGTCTGCGCATGTGCTGACAGCACAGAGACCGCATATAACCGGGAGGTTAAAAATAGTGTTTAAATAGGGTATGTGAGGATCGTCCAAACTTAACTTGTTCCTATGCGTAGGAAACGGGCACCTCTTCTTTTTTGCATATTTATATATAATATTAATCTCAAATATTCAAAATTGCAAGTGAATATATATTTTGCAATATATAACGGCAAACGTGAAACATATCTTAAGTCGTCGAATGGTGGCATTTTGAAGCAGGTTGAACTCGCAGCAAAATGTGCCTCACTTCGACTTTAACAGGGCTATTGGCAGTAACTCCACTTTTTGAGAAGCCCTGGATGCGCTAACTATGAGTGTTGAATCGAAAGTAGGTGAATATATTCTGGCGCTAAAATCTTCACCTCGTATGGGACACCAGGTGGTCTGCCATCGGGTGCTGCCCGAAGCTGCTGCCTTGAGTTCGGAGCCGAATAAACCATGGCCGGAGCCTATCAAGAATGTCCTCAGGCATACTGGGATTCACCGGCTATACGCTCACCAGGCAGAAGCAGTGAATTATCTGAGAGACGGTAAGCATGTGATCGTGGCAACCCCAACGGCCAGTGGCAAAACACTTATCTATAATCTGTTCATGTTTGAAAAAATTTTGCAAACCAAGCATGCCACGGCTCTTTATCTTTTTCCCTTAAAAGCGCTGGCACAGGATCAACTGCGATCATTCAGACAACAGTCGGCTTGGCTTAAGACCGCAAATCCCACCGCTGAAATCTATGACGGGGATACATCAGCTTACCGGAGAAGAAAAATTCGGAAAAATCCACCCAATGTCATCTTGAGCAATCCGGAGATGTTGCATCTATCCCTGTTGCCGCATCACCGGAAATGGGCGACATTTTTATCCAGGCTCAAGATGGTGGTGGTGGACGAAGTACACACTTACAGGGGAGTTCTTGGCTCTCACCTGGCACAAATTTTCAGGCGCTTTAGAAGAATTTGTGATCATTACGGCGCATCTCCCGTTTACTTGTTCAGTTCGGCCACTGTGGGAAATCCCGGCCTGCTGGCAGAACAGCTTTCCGGCTTACCTGTTCATTCGGTCACCTGCAGTGGCGCTCCGAAGGGGCGCCGTCACGTGCTGCTAATGGTAGCGGATGAGACTCCGGCTCGATCCGCGATATTGCTTTTAAAGGCTGCCATATCCAGAAACCTGCGGACCATTGTATATACACAATCTCGCAAGCTTACAGAGCTTATTGCAATCTGGGCAGGAACCAAATCGGGAGCTTATGCAAACCGCATAAGCGCTTATCGTGCGGGTTTGCTCCCTGAAGAGCGAAGAGACATTGAATCGAGACTTGCTTCCGGAGATCTGCTGGCGGTTGTCTCCACAAGCGCACTGGAACTGGGGATTGATATCGGAGATTTGGACCTTTGCATCCTTGTGGGGTATCCCGGAACCATTGTTTCTATGCTTCAACGCGGTGGAAGGGTAGGGCGAAGCGGTCAGGAATCCGGATTGATTCTGATCGCAGGAGAGGATGCCCTTGATCAGTATTTTATAAGAAATCCTCAACAGCTTTTCGACAGGGAACCGGAAGTGGCTGTTGTCAATCCGCAAAATCCTCTTATCATGGAGAGACATCTGGTGTGCGCCGCTGCCGAGCTTCCACTGAAAACCGATGAGTCATTGGCAAGAGAGCTTCCGGTGCAAAAAGCGATTGCCCGGCTGGAAACAAAAGGGCAGATCTTAAGAAGTGCGGATGGAAAGATACTATACTCTAAGAAAAAGGCACCTCACCGGAAAATTGATCTTAGAGGAAGCGGTGACAGGTTTGTGATTGTTCATGGCGCCTCTCAAGAAATCAAAGGCGAGATCGATGAACATAGAGTGTTTCGGGAAACCCATCCAGGTGCCATCTATCTTCATAACGGAGAACCCCATCTGGTGGAACATCTGGACATAGATGCTCGAACCGTATATGTGTCCAGGGCTCATGTCGATTACTATACAAGGGTTCGAGGCGAAAAGGACACGGATGTTTTAGAAATATATGAAAGAAAATCGGCCCACAGTTGTTCGGTATTTTTCGGACGTCTGAAAGTAACAGATCGTGTAACAGGGTATGAGAAATGGGCGATCCAAGGAAAAAAAAGGCTGGCCCTGGTTCCGTTGTCTCTTCCTGCTGATATTTTTGAAACAGAAGGTCTGTGGTTTGAAATCCCCTTCCATGTTCAACGGGAAGTAGAAGTGAATTTCTTTGATTTTTTAGGTGGGCTCCATGCACTGGAACACGCCGCTATAGGTATTTTCCCCCTGCTCGTTATGGCAGACAGAAATGATCTCGGTGGCCTGGCTACGGCGTATCACCCACAGCTCAAAGGGGCCGCCATATTCATCTATGACGGCATCTCCGGAGGCGCTGGCTTAACCCGCCAGGCGTACAGAAGAGCGGACAGGCTGCTTGAATATACCCTGGAGGTAGTTCTGAAGTGTCCCTGTAAAGATGGATGTCCGTCCTGTGTGCATTCTCCGAAATGCGGCTCCGGAAACCGACCCCTTGACAAGAAGGGTAGCATTTTTCTGCTGAAAAGACTGTTAAGACCGGCCGTGGGTGAAGTGGTTAGAGTAAGCCGTGTGAAAGAGGCCGAAAAGATCATCTCCCCCCCTGCAACCCATCCAGTGGAAGGCTGTAAAGTCGCTGTTTTTGATCTGGAAACCCAGCGATCCGCGCAGGAGGTAGGTGGCTGGCATCGCGCAGATCAGATGAGGATGAGTTGTGCGGTGGTATACGATATGGTTGAAGATCGCTTTTTAGAGTATCTGGAAGATCAGGTCTCCCTTCTGCTCGAGCACCTGAAACGGTGTGATCTTGTTGTTGGGTTTAACATCAAATGTTTCGATTACCATGTGCTTCGGGGATATTCTGATTTTGACTTTGGATCAATACAAACTCTTGACATTTTAGAGGAAATTAGAAAACGCCTTGGGTTTCGGGTGTCTCTAAATCATCTTGCGCGGGCTACGCTTGGCGTCAGGAAAACGGTTAATGGTCTTCAGGCCCTTAAGTGGTGGAAGCAGGGGCGGATAGAGGACATTGTTGAATACTGTAAGACAGATGTGAGAATCACACGAGATCTCTACCTGTTTGGTAAAGAAAAGGGATACCTGCTGTTTTATGATAAAGCCGGCACTGCAGTTCGTGTTCCGGTAAATTGGTGAGCATAACCCCATTTTTTCCCCCGAACCGCGTCTTGCTTTCCTTCGGTTCGGAGCTTTTGTATGGTTACGCGATACGCTCGCTTATGATTCGTAGAGCGATCAGTTTAAAGAACCTCGCCGATTCCTTCAATTAATCAAGAGTCTTTGGACTGTAGTATCTTTTGAGCCACCGGCAAAGCCCATCAAGGCCCGGAAATAACACACGCTCTGTAATGCTGGAAACATCCAATTTGTCGCGGATTTCCCATTTTAGTTTTCCGGGAATGATGATTTTCCGTCCGATATCCGGGTATCGACTCAGCCAATCGTCCATGGCGGCATCCGGGTGTGACATGAGGGAAAAAAAGGAAAACTGGTTAACGATCCTATCGTCGATGGAAGGTGGTTCGAAAAAAATTGCAAAAGTGTTGTCGGACAGTTCGGCAAGTTTATTGAGGGACTTCACGGATTCTGAGAGCATCTCTACCGTAAAGACATTTGCCCCCTCCCTCTCCAGCTGTACACGCAAGGTATCAGGCAGTAGCTGGTGGGCCTTGACATAATTCACAGCCCATATCACACCGTCGATATCAAACTTCTCGATATTCGCTGTCGCAAAATGAGTTGCAATGAGCGGTGAATGGGTCCAATCCAACAACCTTGTGGGAAGGCCGTAATGCTGGGCCACTGAAAGCCAGTGCCAAACAGAATCTCGTTCTACAACATTACGATGGGCGTATTTTCTGAAGTTTCTGAGCAGATGGCCCTCCAGCTCCTCGAAGGGCCCCTGTAAGCGCATCAGCGTAGTCTCCAGGCGATATTGGGCATCGGACAGCCCCCTGAAGGCATATCGGGAACGATGACGCCCGAGCTGCGGATTCCAGGAATCCTCAAACAGCTCTTTCTGCAGATCGTTCCAGTTTTTTATCCGAACCTCTTCCATTTCTTATCCCTGCAATGCATAGCCCCGGCATTTCAATATAATAGAGCCGATAGTTAAATCCTTTTATTTGCAGGTATTTTTGGAGAGTTGGAGTATTGGAGCGATGTTAAAAAGCGGGTGCTTTTTTCAGCACTCCAGCACTCCATAACTCCGGTACACCAGAATAGACACTTGAAAAGAGCTCAAGCCTCTCAATATTATCTTTTTATTTTACGCTACCTGATTAAAACATACAATGCAGAAAGCGACCTTTCGATAAAAAGTATACGGCCAGCCAGAGGTTTAAAAAAAGAGGTGCTCGCGGCTTTGATGCCGGAACACCTCTTTGGTAGCTTTAAAAAATAACAATTGATCCTCCTGGTGTTGAAGCCGGAAATCCTTTTCAGACCGCTGACAAGGCTTCTTCATACTTGGAGTGCATATCTACATGTGTCCTGTCGATAGCCTCTTTCCGGGGGCTCCATTCACTGGGGTCGCTGGGGCATTCATTGCGCAGGTTTTCGATTCTATCTTCAAGCTCTGTAAGCAGAATATGCAGGTCTTCAACATTTGACAGCATGCGCTGCTTCTCGGCAGAAGAAAGCCTGTCAACTTTTCTCGTCAGATCGTATAGCTTCGCCTTCCAGGCGGTCAGTTCCATTTCCATGCCTTTACAATAATCTAAAACATCCATAGTTTTCTCCTTTTAGATATGATGTCCAAATAATCATATGTTCCCCCGTAGTTGCATAAACCTCATAGTAAAATGGTCTTTCACGCATGATTTATCAGTATCTGTCGTATTGTTTCGAGTCGTTTTTAAGCAACGGGGTTAATTAGCTAAGCATACTTGAATAGTAATTACCCTGGGTGCGATGTCAACTTACAGACTTTGGCTGAGTGTGTACTGTTTCAGACAAAAGCTGTTGCTTAACAACGCAACAACGGGGTTTGGCGAAGACGTCAGTTTAATTTTAGTACACCAAAAGGGTCCAAGGATTCGAGGGTTCCAGGAAATGCCTGTCGTGACCCTTGTCTTGAACCCTCGACCCCTTGACCCCTTGAATCCTAAGCCTTCGGCTTTAGCCGAAGGCTGTTGACTTCGGAGATGGAGCCTGGTTATGGAAGGTTTCTTGGCGAGCGTACCGCTACTTTTCCTTCAATGATGCCTGGCTGGATGCACGCTCCTTTTTCAACTGCTCCGGGCTCATTGTCCAAAAGGGGGTTCCGTCTTTAGAGAGCCGAACCTTAAATTCGAAATAGTCGCCTTTTTTGATCTTTGAGGCTAAAAATACATCCCTTCCGTTTATTTCGGCCCATACTCCCTTTACTTTTACCCGATCGCCTCTTTTGATCCCAATGCTTTTAGGGTCTGCAAACCAACTCGGGCACAGGTGTACCTCGATGGGTTCGGATTTGAGATCTTTTGTTTCGCTGATATCAACGGCTACCCCCGGGGACATGCCTGGCATCGGTACAACTTCTTTTACACGTATAACCCATCCCTTGAAACTGTCCATTTCGCGATAATCATACAATTTGTTGTATTCGCTGTCTATTTCCCATCCGCCCATGTCCTGTTTCTGCTCTGCAGCGCCGGCGCCGAAAGCAAGGATCATGCTGCTGAAGATTAATAGCAAAAAGATTCTTATCATGGCCGTATCCTTTACGGTTTGTTCTTTAAGTATTTTTTGATGGCGTCTAACTGGCTTTTTCCGTCCAGACCCGCTTCCAGCATCAATTTGTCTCCCTGCCCGCTGCCCAGATAGTGCCCTTTTATAAAGGGGTAAAGGGTCATTTTGCGGCCCCAGTCCGAGCGAATCCAACGATACATGGTAGGCAGAGTAAACCCTGTAATTCCCATTGCTTCATGGGCAAGGCTTGAGGGAAATATGCGTTCTTGTTCCTCGGGTGGTAAGCTGTCGAACAGCTCCGCGCTTGAAACATAAAAGACGTTAAGCGCGATGCCTTGCTGTTTTATCATCGGCAGGGCTTCTTCTATGAAAGCGTATGCAACCTCGCTTCCCTGAAGCACAATAGTTCCTTCGATTTCTCCGTCCACATGCCACAGTCGATATATGCCCGATGCTGCTTCCGTTGCTGGGGCAAGACCCAATCCCTTGCGATCTATAACCGTTTCCGTCGGTCGAGTCACAAACGGGGCGATCACCGCCGGTTGTTCGGCAAGTGCAGCCGAAATCAACGGCCACAGCTCCTGTGGGTCCCATGGGGTCAGTGTGATCATCGTTCCTTCGGGAAAATTTCCCTGAAGCAGCTGCAATGCCTGAGGGTCGGCGTGTGTGGGTCCATCTTCACCGGTTTTTACCCCTGCATGCCCGCAGATAAGGATAAACGGCCGATACGGTCCCTTGTTGATGGCTTGGCGGGCCTGGTTTGCAATTGCATGAAGCCTTGAGGAGATATGCCCCAGGGCTGCAATGAATGCACAATAAGAAGATCCTGCAGGCACATGGTGGCCGAAATTGGAAATGCCTGAAAGAATTCCGCTCATGGCATCTTCGCAGATACCGCCGGTGGTAAGAAGACGTCCGCCAGGGTTGGTGGCTGCATTAAAATATCCTCCGGGAAAACCTTCTGCAATGGCGTTCACACTGGTAGATCCGTAAAGATCAGCTGAGCCGGCCAGAATCGCTCCCTCGCTGATTTTATTATAATAGTTAAGCACCCTGCCCAGCTCACCGCGCAAAGTCGTCTTCTTGCCCGGCTTAAGCCTCAACTGTTCAGGGATCGTATGTTTGTTTTCTTTTGCGGTTTGAAATATCGCTTCGACCTTCGGCGCACTTCGCCTTGGCCTGCGGTTTCGCCTGATAATGCGATTTTGGGCCTCTTTGATACGTTGGGCCAGCATCTGCATGAGCGGCTTTTTTTGCTCAAGCAGACTGCGCACAGCCTTTAAACCTTCCCAGTAGCATTGCTCCATCACATCGGCCACAGCCCCTGCCTTGCACCGCTGTGAGTCAACCTCACAGCGGGGAACACTTATGTTGGTGCCCTCCAGGATGGGACGTATGGCGTTAAAAAACCCCTCTACGCACAGCTTGTGCCCGGCACCATGGGATGCACAGCCTTCAATGCCGTACTGCCACCCTTTGATAGTTCGATAGACGATAGCAGTAGGTTGACTGTTTTCAATCTCAAAGGCTTTTTGTTGTGCAGCAAAAACTTGTTGAAAATTCTTTCCATCTGGAACCTGAATGACATTCCAGTCGTGCAGGTATGCAAATTCCATCGGATTCCACTGCACATACTCTCCAGGCATCCCGTTTTCTGCGCAAACCCTGTTTGAATCAATGGACGCCTGGTTCCAGTCCACATGTAGGATGACGTTTTTCAAGCAAGCTGTGCTTGCAGCAGCCAGTGATTCACTGGCACGACCAGGGGTGAGCCCCCCTTCTCCTTCAATGATATGCACCCGAGGTGGATCATCAAGATACGTATCCATTGCGCCAAAGGCAAGTCCTATAGAACTTGCAATCCCCACTCCGGATGCTCCGGTTGATAGCCGTACAAATGGGGTGGCGGGGGTTGGATGGCCGTCTAAAGGTTTAACACGAAATTTCAAAAAAAGCGGAGTCCTGGTAGTTGGATTTCGACGAAAGCCCAATAAGTCTTCGAGCCGAAACTGGTATCTTTCATCTTGTGGCAGCAGTTCCGGGGCTGCGATTCGCACCGCCTCGTTGCGCAGCGCCCACATAACATATAGCCCCAGAGCCTTATGTCCGGCTGCAAAGGAGATAATGTCCGCGTCCTCTCGATTCGGATCGGATATATCGTAATCTATCGTTTGAAAAATCAGTGCGCTCATCATACGCCCCGCGGATATGGAGCCTCCCGGATGGCCTGATGTGGGAACATAGTTGAAACAAAGCGCACACATAGCGCGGTAAATGTCATCAAACATTTCAAACTGCTTCACCATATCCGCCGGGATAGAAGTGGGCTTTTGAGCAATTTCCTCTTCGATGTTTATAAAAATGCCCCGCCGTTTAGCGAATGTAAATGCCATGATCTGCTCCTTTCAGGTAAAACGGTGTCATGGTCTACAAATGGTAACCAGTGGCATCGGTTTATCCTCCAAAAAAATAAGATAAAAGTTGATGGGGATCTGTGTTCATCGCTATGTTAAAAGCGAAAACAGCTAAGGTTTTTAATCAAAATTTTACATAAGCGATTCTCTTTGCCAAGTCAACCGTGGTTTACCCGGCAGGATCAATTCACTGTGAAGATAAAAATTATCTCGATTCTGTAATTTTTTTCTTGACATCGGATTCAAAAAGGGATTTATTGGCCTTACCGGTAAAACATGTCAGATAATTTGGTTGTTTTGTTTCCTGATTCAAGTCTGTGCAGGACGTTTTTTCAAACGGCAATGGGTAAATTGAAACAAATCTTCTGAAACGCTTTAAGAAAAATTCCATAGGGGTTGCTGGGTGATTTTAATCAAAAGGAGGAAATGATGAAGCTTTGCTTTAATGCCGGTCCTGAGCCTGTTGAAAATTATTTTTCCTTTGCCCATGAGAACAACTTTCCCTGGATGGAATTGAGCTGCAACAATCCCAGTAATTTCCTGGATAAATTTAATGATAAGCGGATTTCCAACATCAAACGGCTAAGGGATCGACATGGTATCCGCTACGGTCTCCATTCAGCGTCTTTTGTCAATTCGGCGGAAATCGAACCAACTGTCCGAAAGGCGGTTCAACAGCATCTGATGGATTATATGGAGCTGGCACACCGATTGGAGGCAGAATACATCGTTCTTCATTTCGGTTATCATTTCAGTCTGTTCATGGATGAAGTGTTCCGATGCCTGATAGAAAATTATAAACCGGTGGTCGAGCTGGCGGAAAAGTATGATCTGCCCATCGGGATCGAAAACATGAACAAGGTGCACGAAGAGTGCGAAATCGTTTATCTGGGAGTCACGATCGAAGAATTTAAGAGGGTATTTGAAGCGCTTCCATCAAAGCATTTCGGACTTACACTGGATGTTGCACATGCCAGTCTGCTTCCCGGAGGGCCGAAATCGTTTATGGACGCGTTTCCGGATAAAATCATCAGCACCCATATCAGCGACAACGATCTGTATCTGGATCGACATCTGCCGGTAGGGGAAGGAAAGGTTGACTTCAGGGCTGTGTTCCAACAGCTCATTTCGCTTGGTTTTACCGGCACACTCAATATCGAACTTAAAAAAAACGACGAGCGATTGTTGAGCAAGCAGCGACTGGAGCCGATACTGAAAGACTTAGGCGCAATCGATTGACCGTGATGGAATTCCAGAAACTGACTCAAACCAGATTCAAGGGCAAAAGTTCCATCATTGCCGAGCAGATTCTTAGGTCGATCAAAAACGGCAGCTACAGTTTGGGAGATAAGCTTCCCCCTGAAAGAATTATTGCCGAAAAAATGGGGGTGAGCCGTCCCTCTGTCCGGGAGGCCATCAGCGCGCTTCAAATAAGTGGCGTCCTTGAAACAAGGCCGGGAGATGGAACCTATGTTTCCCGATTGCCCGCAGCCGACGATTTCAAAAACCACGCCATCTCGATTCTCGAGGAAAGCGACAGCCCGTATGAGATCCTGCAGGCCAGAAGGGCCATGGAAATCGGGATTCTGAGGCTGGCAATCGAAGTAGCAAGCGATGAGGACCTTTTAAAGATAAAACAGGCCTGGGATGAAAAGTATGAACTGGGACGCAGGGGCCGTTACGAAGCTTACACGAGGTACGGCAAAGACTTTCATCTGGCCATCGCTAAAGCAACGAAAAACCGTGTAATAATAAACATAATGGACAAATTGCTCGATATTACCCAAAAGCCTCTGTGGGTGAACATGCGAAAGTCGTACTATGAGGCAAACCCCAATCGAATTCAGCAGATGCTGGAGGTGCATAACGGTATCGTAGAGGCGATCTTAAAAAGGGATGTTGAAGCGGCTATCCGGGCTCTTGAGGCGGATTTCGACAATGTGTTGCAACAACTGTACTACCAGTATGATTGACCATTGGAGATCTTGCTGTCTGGCTGTTTTCGGTATCCAAATTGAGGCAAAGCCCCCTGTGCTTTATTGTTCCCGTCGGGGAATGCGCTCGCCCTGTTGAATCCCCGAAGGGGTGCGCAAAGCGCAATTCAATAGGGATCGCTGTTTCGGTTGAAGGGTTCGAGGAAACGCTTGTGGGACTTCTTCACTTTCCCCTTAAATTAATTGGGAACAAAAAAGATTCGGCTCTGTTTCAATCTGTTAGGTATGGGATGGGTCGAGATGACCTAAAGATTAACCGTCAATGAGAAAAAAAGGAGGGTTTTATGAAACGTTATGTGGTGGCATTTGTAATCGGTCTTATGTCTATATCTATGCTCGCCGGGTTTCTGTCCGAGGCTCAGGCAGAAGACAAGTATCCGAGCCGTCAGATAAATTGGTACATCCATTCCTCGGCTGGCGGTGGAACCGACATCTTTTCCAGAACCGCGGCGCTGAGGCTCCGGCGGATCCTGAAGGTTCCCATCGTGATCAGCACCATGAGCGGGGGGTCCGGGTCCAGGATGATGAACTACATGTTGGACCAACCAGCCGACGGTTACACCATCTGCTCCATCACCAATTCGGTGCTGGGCGCAATGGCCCGTGGACTGACCCGAGCCACCATCGACGATATCGTTGGGATAGCCCGCGGATGCTACGACCCACAGGCCTTTGTGGTCTCCTCCAAGGGTAAGTTCAAAACCATCCAGCAGATCGTCGAGTTTGGAAGGGCGAACCCGAAGAAAGTCAAGTTCGGTGTTGCCCATATGGGCGGGATCGATCACCTTTCGGTGCACGAGTTCGCAAAAGCCGCAGGGTTTAAACCAGAGTTGGTGCCGTTCAAGGGCGGCGGCGAAATCATAGTGAACCTGATGGGCGGCAGTATCGATGTGGGCGTGCTGAACCCGAGCGAGTTCCTTGGACAGTATGAAGCCGGAAACGTCAAACCGGTTGTCTTTCTGGTCCAAAAGCGCCTTAAAGCCTTCCCCGATGTTCCCACAGGAAAGGAACTTGGCTATGACGTGGAAATGGCTACATGGCGAGGCGTGATTGTCAAGAAGGGGACTCCTGCGCCCATCGTGAAAAAACTTCGCGAAGCCTTCATGAAATCCATGAAACATAAAGTGTACCAAGATTATCTGAAAAACAACTATATGGGGCCGGAAAGCATCCTTACGGGTGAGGAATGGGAGGCTTTCTTGCACAAGAAATGGCCAATCTGGGTCAGCGCAATGAAAGAGCTGGGGTACACTAAAAAATAGCCTTAAACCGGAAAAGGGTCCGGACGCAAGCCGGATCCTTTTCTCCAAAATTGGAGAAAAGCAAAGAGGATATCCATGAACCGTGATCTTCGTCTCGGCATTATCTTGATGGTGATTTTCATCGCCTTGTTTTTGATCACTTTTACGTTCCAGTATTCTGAGGCCATGAGCACGCACACAACGGCGGCGTTTTTCCCCCGGGTGATACTGGTGGTTCTCATGTTCCTCACCTTGTTGCTTATATTTCAAAACCTTGGGAAAGGCAGGGATGCCGAAACCGGAGAGCGGATGGACCGGCAGAAAGTCAAGCGGGTTGTCTGGACGATGATCTGTTCAGCCCTCTTCCTGCTCGGAAGCACTTACATTGGGACACTTGTATCGATTGCGCTCTTTATCACGGGGGTCATGCTTACCTGGGGGGTGCAAAATGTTCGCACCATCGTGTTAAATGCACTGATCACCCCACTCTTGATCTATCTGGTCTTTACTAAGATTTTGCTGGTTCAACTGCCTGCTGGCATCCTGAAATGACCGCCTGCTCGGCATCGGACGGAACGAATCTGACTTAAAGTTGTAGGAAATTATCAAGCTCATTTCTGGACCGATAGAGCCTGGACATGGATAGATTGTTGATAAATAAGGAGTTCTTGTGCTTGATCAACTTTTCATCGGACTTTTGACCATTCTGGAACCGACCAATTTCCTTGCGGTTTTTTTCGGGGTTGTCTTCGGAATCATTATCGGGGCCCTGCCAGGTTTGACCTCGCCGATGGGGGTTGCCCTGCTCATCCCGTTCACCTACACGATGCCCAAAGTTCCGGCCATCTGTATGTTGGTGGCGCTTTATTGTGGAGGTACGTTCGGCGGCTCCATTTCAGCCATTCTTGTCCATGCTCCAGGAACCCCGGCAGCCGCAGCCACAACCTTCGACGGATATCCACTGGCCCAGAAGGGCATGGCCGGAAAAGCTTTGGGCATGGCCTGTATCAGTTCCGCGTTGGGTGGGCTGTTCAGCGTGATCGTTTTGATCCTGCTGGCCCCGCTTCTTGCAGACATTGCCATCAAGTTCGGACCACCGGAGTATTTTGCCCTGGCCGTTTTCGGGCTGAGCATGATCAGCAGTCTGGGCTCCCGGTCTGTGCTGAAAAACCTGATAGGAGGAGCCATCGGAGTATTGATTTCCTGTGTGGGAATGGACGAGATATCCGGGTTTGGCCGGTTCGACTTCGGCATCACCCACCTGATGGATGGAATCAGCTTCATTCCTGTAATGATCGGTCTGTTTGCAGCTACCGAGGTTTTCCGCCAGGCGGAGGTCGGTATACGAAAGGTGGTGATAGACCGGAAAATCTCCGGATTGCTTCCGTCCTGGCAGGACATAAAAGCGGTCAAGACCACGATGATTAGATCGGGGCTGATCGGGACTTTCATCGGTATTCTGCCAGCTGAAGGTGGAACCGTTGCTTCCTTTATTGGTTATAACGAGGCAAAGCGATTCTCAAAGCATCCGGAGAAGTTCGGCACCGGCATCCTGGAAGGGGTGGCCGCACCCGAAACAGCGAACAATGCGGCTACCGGAGGGGCCATGATCCCGACACTGGCACTGGGGATTCCCGGAAGCGGAACCACCGCCGTTATCCTCGGCGCCTTGCTGGTGCATGGCATGAGGCCAGGTCCCTTGTTGTTCATGCAACATACCCATGTGGTCTATTCGGTATTTGTCGGCATGTTTCTGGCAAATCTCATTTTTTTGGTCGTCGGTCTCCTTGGGGCGAAGATTTTTTCCAACATTCTGAGGGTTCCCAACTATGTACTGAGTCCGATCATCCTGGTGCTTTGTGTGGTGGGCACCTACGCTCTGCACAATAATATGGCCGATGTCTGGATCATGTTAATCTGCGGCATTATCGGATACAAAATGCGGGAGTACGGATTTGCCGCCGCGCCCATCGTGCTGGGGGTGGTTTTGGGAGAATTGATAGAAATCTCCCTGCGCCGCTCTCTTATCGTGTTTGGAAACAACCCGTTGGTTTTTTTCACCCGGCCCTGGGCGGCGACCTTTATCGTGCTGACTGTTCTGGGGCTCTGTTCGCCTGCGATCCGAAAGTGGATCGAAAATCGGCCTGGAAAGACACAGCTTTAAAAAAGTAACCCGGAAAGTTCGAAACGATCAGCAACCTGGACAACTCCTGGCATTCTTGCTACAGGGGTTGAATCGGCTCGGAGAAGGGAGGTTCATGAAAGTTATCGGAGTTCATATCGATCGTTGCACCGGCTGCCGGACCTGTGAGCTCTATTGTGCGGTGGAACGAGGAAGCAATGAAAAGACTCTGCTAAGAGCCGTACAGGAAACCCCGGCTCCTCAAGCCAGGGTGCGGGTCGAAGGGTGGAACGGCAAATCCATGCCGCTTCATTGCCGCCAATGCCTGAACGCGCCTTGCCTGGATGCCTGTCTTGCAGGGGCGTTGTTTAGAGATCCCGATACGAATATGGTGATCGTACGAGAAGATCGATGTATAGCCTGCTGGACCTGCACGGTTTTCTGTCCGTATGGCGTTATCTACCCGTGGCCTGAACGCAAGATGGCGCTTAAATGTGATCGATGCAATTACATGGAGTATCCGGTATGTGTCGATGTTTGCCCAACCCATGCTCTCGAACTTGTGGAGCTGGACGAAGACCTGCTGCTTAAAGAGAAACGCAAAGCGGTCTGCGAGTCGGTTGCTGGTAGGGAAGAAAAAGTAACTCAAACTTCGATCTTTATTTTAGCGTAAAATAGCGAACGCCTCCAGGTCGAATAAAATTTTTTAAGGTAAAATAATCACACCGAAGCTCTTAGGCGGCACTCAGTAGGAAACAGAGCCCGGGTACAACGGCAGATGTGGTAAGTAGCAGAGATCTTGATACTTATGGTTTAAGCACTTTGTTAACTCTAATTGTTTCGTCATAGAAGGCTGTTTGAAAGGTATTTTACCTTAAAAAATTTCATTCGACAGTGGCATATAAGCCTTTTCAAAAGATTAATGGCTAAAAAGTTACGAATTTTCGAATTATGGTTCAAATGAGGCTCACATGGAAACAATTCATCTAAAAACGGTAGATCCGTTCAGCCAGGATCTGCTTCGAGCAGCGGAACAAAAGGGTTTTGATTTAAACTGGGAACGTTACGAAAACTTGCAACCCCAGGATGGTTTCTTGCGCCTGGGCCTTAGCTGCCCATACGGATGTATGCAGGGGCCTTGCCGGATCGATCCTTTTGGTCGAGGGCCGAAAAGAGGACTTTGTGGCTTGGATCGAGATGGAATGGTGGGAGCTTTTTTTCTGCGATTGATCCTTCAAGGAGTACTCGAAGTATTCAAGGAAAAAGAGCCGTCATTCAAGCAAAACATTCAATCTTTGAGCGAAAAGGCCATCGAAAAAACAGGAGGCTCTCAAGTTTCTGTCTCAGACATTCACCGAAGCGCAACGATGCTTGTGCGGCCGGCACAATCCCCTGCCGATATGGTACGACAATCCATCCGGCTGGGGATTTTGGCCTGTCATCTGATGTATCGAGAAAATGAATCAACCCAATATATTCCCTGCAAAGCCGGTTATGGGCTCCTATCGGGCAAACAGCCGATCATCGGGGTCGCTGGAGCGCCTGATCGAGAAAGTATCAATGCGCTTTATGAAACTCTTTGTCAGAAGGAAACAGAGCCAGCTCGGTTACTTTCCCTGGGCGAATGGATCGAGTTGAAGAACCAGTTCCTGCCATGTGTATGTACCACTGGAGAGGCCGAGCTTTTGTTGAGCTCCGGAAAGATCAGTTTGTTGCTCTCCGGGCCAAAAACGGATCCGGGATTGTTTGAAATTTGCAGAAGACTGAACATACCTGTTGTAGACGCTGGTAGCTCCTTTGAGATCGACAACATCCTGCGCAGCGCCCGGGATTACCACAGCACACATTCTCAGATAGAAGCAGAACCGGATCCATCCATGATCGGGGAGGGCCAGGTGGCTCTTTCCGCAAACCTGCTGCAACAGGCATTTAAAAGTGGAAAGGATGCAAGGGTGGCTATAGTGGGTGGTTTTGATACACCTCAGCTCTCTTTGGGGTGGATTCCGGCTGAGCTGACCAAAGCCCTAAGAGGAATGGATCACCTGGTTGCAGCCTGGGGAGATGCTGCCCTGTGGGTTATCAAGGAGGGCCTTTCGGCACCAGAGCAGCCATCTCCTGTAATGATACTCGACCCTTATCGTGGGCCGTTGCATGCAGTAAGTGCGCTTGCAGCTATTGGTCGGATCGATACCTTGAGCGGTATTTGTTTTACCGGTTTGAGCGGGTGTCATGAACTTGCAGTTGCCCTAGGGCTTGCTGCCATGGGAAACCGCGTTTGCATTGCAACCCCGCTTCCGCTTTGGGGCAGTGAAACCATAAGAAACCTCTTATCCGATAACCTTAAAGACTGTGGTGGTTTGCTGATGCACTACGACCATCCTGCAGAAGCAGAGGAGATTCTGGATTGGTTTGCCCAGACATAAAGGACCGGAGCGATTAAAATGGACTGTGTCATTGTCGGCGGAGGGATAGGCGGATTTGAGGCAGCATTTACCTGTTTGAAGTTATGGCCGCAGAAATCCGTCACACTCATAGATGCCGAACAGGAAATCGGATATTATCGAACGCTGTTACCTCAGTTCATGGCCGGAACGCTCACCGAAGAGAAGCTTTTTTTCTGGCATCCCCAGGATTAT
Organism: Deltaproteobacteria bacterium; assembly: GCA_019309565.1. GTDB lineage: Bacteria > Desulfobacterota > Desulfobacteria > Desulfobacterales > SURF-15 > JAFDFZ01. The sequence continues at coordinate 21,272 of JAFDFZ010000019.1, read as the reverse complement.
CCGAAACTGATGGTGCAGTCCGGAACAAAGGTGATCTCTTTGAACCGATCAAAACGGCAATTGCACCTGCAAGACGGCAGGATCGTTCAGTTTGAGCGATTGATCCTGTCATGTGGCGGCCGGCCGATCATACCGGCGGTTTTCCGGGAGAAGACCTGCAGCGGTGTATTTCCGGTGCGATACTATGAGACTGCCCGGGAAACACGGCAATGGCTTTCGGAGCATCCGCAAGTCGTTGTGCTTGGAGGAGGGCTGGTCGGGGTGAAAACAGCGGTTCATTTAGCCCATGCTGGCCATAAGGTGACCATCATAGAAAAGGAGGATCATCTGCTGCCCCGGGCAATCTCTGCTCAAGCGGCGCGGTTTGTGCAAGAGCATCTTGAAAAGATGGGCATCGAGCTCTTATTGGGAAGCACCGTTAGGAATATACGGGACTGCAGGGGCAAACTGGAGGCCGTTCATGTAGCCGGCAGATGGTTTTCCTGCGAAACACTGTTGATCGCAGCCGGCTCTGTTCCCGACACCGAATTTCTGAACGACTCAGGGCTGCTTAAAAAAGGTGCAATTGAGGTTACCCCGGAGCTTCGAACAAAGGACAGGAATATTTTTGCCATTGGAGATGCTATTTTCGTTACAACCGGGGATGTCCACACCCCCTGGACGTGGCCCCAGGCCTCTTTCCAGGGCAAACTGGCGGCAGCCAATCTTTATAAATCGGTGCCTGAGCCATTAAAGATAATAACCCGTGTTAACGCCATGAATTTGTTCGGTCTGTCACTTGTGGTTTTGGGGCCGCCGAGGCCGGGAGCCGAGACAATCTCTTATGTCAACAAAGATGATCATGTCTATCGCGAGCTCTATGTTGCCGAGGGGAGTATTGTTGGAGGTGTTCTTGTTGGAGACATTTCAGGAGCCGGGCATCTGCACACATCCATGGCTATTGGCAGCAAGTTTAAGCAAAACGCTGCTTGTCTTTTGAAACCCCGCGGTCGGGTATTCACTCAACGGCTTTGGCATGAGGTTGATCAGCATAGACGGAAACGTTTTGGAATATATTGTAGAAGTTCCGGGACATAAACCCCGTTGTTGCAAAGAAAATCAAAAGGAGCAGTCATCAGATGCTGATAAATCATGAATGTAGGCTATTTTGCTATATGATTTATGGATTCCATTAATTGTGGGTTACAGAAAATTTGTGAGCACCAAGGACGAATACCGTTTATAAAAGGGTCAAATGGCAATTTGGCTATGCGGTTTATGCAACTACGGGGTAAAATAAGGAAACCGAACACTAAGTGAGGATAGAAACGCATGATTATTTACAAACCCGTTTGTGTGGGGTGCGGTCGTTGTCATCCATACTGCCCGGCGCATGCCATTTACTTTGAAGACATGAAAAGTGCTGTGGATCAGGACCTTTGCTATGAATGCGGAAACTGCCTAAGGGTAGAGGTCTGCCCGGTTGATGCCATTGCAGAGTCGCCGCATGTCTATGAATACCCAAGGGCAGTGAGAAAATACTTCAGCGATCCCAATGCGACTCATGCCGTAACCGGTATCCAGGGCCGGGGCACGGAAGAATCCAAAACAAACGATGTGACGTTGCGCTGTGGGCCGGGCGAAGTGGGTATCGGCATTGAAGTGGGACGTCCAACTCTGGGAATGGGGCTTGAGGACATCCAAAAAATCACAAGAGCTCTGGCCAGAAACGGTATCACCGAGATCGAAAAAAACAACCCGATTCATTCCATGATCAAAGATCCCAAAACAGGTGATTTGAAACCGGAGTTGCTGAACGAAAAAGTCCTAAGCGCAATTATTGAAATCCAGGTAAAACGGGATCGCCTCCGAGACGTTCTGAGAACCGTAAAGGAGGTTGCCAGGGAAGTCGACAGCGTCTTTACACTGGATGTGTATACAATGCTTGAACCGAAACTTACCATACCCAAAAAGGTGCTGGATATCATCGAATCCGAAGGGTTTTCCTGGCGGCCGAATGCGAAAATCAATATGGGCCTTGGGCGGGCTTCCGATCAGGATTAACCATGACACACAGCTTGCATAGAGAGGGCACCCTCGACTCGCTTGATAAGGATTATGCCGTGTTTATATACCCGGCTCGGGGTTTCAATTATAAAGGCAGCGTGCCGAAGGTTCGACGGCTTGTGGAAATCGTCTATCAGGTAGGTCCCGCCAACATGATCGCCACCACTCTTAGACGGAACCTTTACAGCGGAGTTCGACCGGAAGAAGTTCTCGACAGCATCAAGGAAGGCTGCCGCGTTTTCACCGTGTTTGACAGCAGAGAGAAAATCAAACGCCTTCTTGAAAAGTTCAAGGCGGAAGACCTGGGAATTTCCATCGTGGTCAGCGGTCTGATCGATCGGGTCCGTGAGATCGCCGAAGAAGTCGGATTAGACCCCCACACCATTAATCTTTCTTTAGGCATCCACGGAAACACCGGCCTTTTGCCGCCGCCGGACATCCGGCAGTTTACTACCATGTGCGGCCACGGGATGGTTTCTCCACACCTGGTCAGAGACATGCTCTTGAAGATCAAAAAGCATAGGACAGATACGTGGCAGGCCAGCCTCACGCTGGCCCGACCATGTACCTGCGGAATTTACAATCCCTATCGGTCGCGGCAATTACTGGATGACACAAAACCCCTGTACACGGTCAATCGGTGGTGAAACAATAGGGTTGCCGTATGTCAATATAAAAGTCTTATTGCAAAACAAATTGACTCAAAATTCGATTTCATAGGAGTCCACACTATGCCTGTAATCGATCCAGAAACCTGCTCAGGGTGCAGAACCTGTCAGATTTACTGTTCGGTTGATGCAATTTTATTTGAAAACAAGAAATGTCGTATCGATCCGGAGCTTTGCACCGAATGTTATGTCTGTCTCAGGATGAATGTCTGCCCGGAAAGCGCCATCAAGGCTCAGCCTTTGGATGTTTTCTTCAAGCAGCTTCAACACGTGTTGAGCGATCCGGTGGAAACTCACAAGGTCACCGGGGTCACCGGCAGGGGAACAGAAGAGGTTAAAACCAACGATGTTTCCGGCCGGTACAGAAGGGGGGAGGTGGGTCTATCCATAGACATGGGAAGGCCCGGCGCCGGGGTATATCTGCGGGATGCCGAAAAAGTGGCTATGGCAGCAGCCAGGGCGGGATTCGAGCTGGCCCCACCGCAAGATACTCCCCTTGCCGCCTTGATGACGGATCTATCCACGGGAAAGCTTAAAGACGAATGTCTTAATTATCGACTTCTATCGGTCATAATTGAAGGTAAATGCAAAGAGGAGAAAATAAGAGACGTTCTTGAAGCGTTACAGAAAGTGGAAAAAGAGATCGATACGGTCTTCTCATTGGGCTTGATCAGCAGAGTTGACGAAGACGGACGCTGCAAAGCGCTTGATTGCCTAGATGAGCTTGGTATTCCTCAACCCCATCGCGGAAAAGTCAATGTGGGGCTGGGTCGACCAATTGTTACGGAGTAGAAACAAGGAGTATTACAATGACACATTCCCTGCATCGTTCAGGCGACATCGAATCTCAAAAAAAAGACTTCGTCTGGTTCATGTATCAGACAAAGGGGGTCAATGATAAGAACATCAAGCCAAAGGCACTTGAGTTTATTGCAGCCGCAGAAGCCGTAGGGTCGGAAAACTGGGGCGATGTAAAAACAGGACCAAAAATCTCCTATTCCGTTGAGGAGATAAAAGACAGAATCACAGATAAATCCCGGCTGCGGGGTGTTTTTACCAGAAGAGAGCAGGTTGTTGAATTCTTGAAACGGATCAAAGAAAAAGACACGGGCATGTCTGTCGTAATTTCAGGCGTGCTCTCGGAGGTGATTCCGGCCTGCAGGGAAGCAGGTGTCACTCCACATTCCATTAATTATTCTCTTGGAGTGTGGGGTAATAAAGAGATGTTGCCGGATGACACCACGCTTTCGATCACGACCATGTGCGGCCATCACATGATATCACCGAAATTTGTCGAACACATCAGAAGGCAGGTAAGACGCGGCAGGTTAACGCCGGATGAGGGCGCTTTGGAGCTGGCACGGTTCTGCTACTGCGGTATTTTCAATCCGGTTAGGTGCACCGAGATTTTAACCAAAACCGTCGCTGAAAACGGCAACCAATCTCGGTGATTTTAAGAGATAACCTGTTCGGCCATCACATCGTTTCATGTTAAAAATAAACGGAAAGCAAATCCTATGACTCACAGCTTGCATCGAGAAGGAACCATTGATTCCCTGGAGCAAGATTACGTATTGTTTATATTTCCGGCCAGGGGTTTCAATTATGCTGGCAGCGCCCCGAAGGTGCGCAGATTAATGGAGTTTGTTTACCAGACAGGCCCCTGCAACGCACTGGTATCTTCGTTGCGCAGAAATATGTACAGCGGTGTCAGCCCCGATGAAATTTTAAACAGCATCGTCGACGGAACCCGTGCATATGCGGTTTTCAACAGCAAAGAAAAAATAAAGGAAATCCTGCTTCGAATACAAAAGGCGGATGAAGGAATTTCTATCATCGTAAGTGGCCTCATCGACCGCATCCGGAAGATTACAGAAGAGATGGGGCTGGATCCGCATACCATCAACATCTCCCTTGGTATTTTGGGTAACACCGCTATCCTGCCCCCTGCCGACATCCGCCAGCTCACAACCATGTGCGGCCATGGAATGGTGTCACCGAACCTGGTTCGGGATGTTATCCGGAAAATCAAGACCCATAAAACAAACCCGTGGCAAGGGAGCTTGACACTCGCTTCCCCATGTATTTGTGGAATCGTAAATCCACACCGCTCAGCTCAGCTCTTAAAAGATACGGCTCCTCTTTATACGGTAAAACGGCTTTAGCTATGCCTGTTCGTTAACAAGACAGCCCCCCTTTAGATCTACCACGCTCAATCAGGTACCACGCTTGATGGAGGCTGGAAAAAAGCTTGCAAAACCCTGTCCGTGTGGTATTTTCAATCCTTTAAGGGCCGCTGAACAGCTAAAAATACTGGCAGAACTGTAAGCCAACAGAACTTTGCTCGAAGAGGGGCGGAACAAGGTATAGAAATGCCGAAACGCGCGCCCAGCGTGAGACACAGTTGCGATTCCATCGTTGGGTTAAAATCATTTTATGGAGGATGACATGAGGCAGAATGCAGTCAAAAGGAAGCTGAAAAATGATGAATTTGTGTTTGGAACAATGATCAAGGAGATGTTGACAAATCCGATTGTGGATCTTCTGGAGCTTGCGGGCTTTGATTATTTTGTTCTCGACATGGAACATGCCAGATATGATATGCCCATCATCACCGGGATCTTACAGTATGCCAGAAAAAGTGCGATAACAGGTATCGTTAGGATTCCGGAGTTAAATTATTCCAATGTGGCCAAGGCGCTGGATATGGGAGCGGAGGGTATATGGGTTCCTCACATCGATACGGAGCAGGAAGCCGCAGACCTGGTTCAATATGCAAAATATCCCCCTGAGGGAAGACGGGGTGCGGCGGTACCTCCTTTCCGTTTAAAGGAACTTCAGGCCGCCGAGGACCATGCCAGCTATTTTAAGGGTTGCAATGATGAAGTTCTGCTGATAGCCCAGATCGAAAGTCGTCAGGCTATCGGAAACGTCGCAAAAATAGCCGCGGTTCCAGGAATAGACGTTTGTATGATGGGTACCATGGATCTGTCTCTTGATATGGGATACCCTGGTAAGGGAGGGCATCCGGAAATGAAAAAAGCCATTCAAAAAGTGGTTGATGCCTGTAAAGAGGCGAACATTGCTTCAGGCACCCACATAGCGGGAATAGACATGATCCGATACTGGATGCAGCAGGGTATGCGCATGATTACCTGTTCTTACGAGAGCAATTTCATCATCGATCGCGGAAAGGAAGTATTGAAACTTATGAAAGAAGGATTCGTTGGTGAATGAGGCTAATTGTCCCCGTAGTTACAGAACGATTAAAAAAGTCGCGGTGATAAGGCACTTATAAATTGAGTGTGCATGCTATTTTGATATGGGGTTTAGAAACCTCGGGGTGAAGCGCTCGAGGTGAGGTGATTTATGTCTGGCATAATGGAATCAATCCAAGAAAGAGATCCCGGTGAACATGAATTCCACCAGGCGGTGGAGGAGGTTATGGACACGGTAAAGCCCGTGCTGGATCGAAACCCGGAATACGTTCGCGCCGGTATCCTCCAGCGGCTAACCGAGCCGGACCGTGTGATAACATTTCGGGTACCATGGATAGATGATGAGGGGCGGGTGCGTGTAAACCGTGGATTTCGCATTCAGATGAACAATGCCATCGGTCCTTACAAAGGCGGTTTGCGGTTTCATCCATCTGTAAATTTAAGCATCATGAAGTTTCTTGCCTTCGAGCAGGTGATGAAAAATGCGCTCACTACTCTGCATTTAGGCGGTGCCAAAGGTGGGGCCGATTTTGAGCCCAAAGGCAAATCTGACCATGAGGTGATGCGGTTTTGTCAAAGCTTTATGACTGAACTGTTCCGCCACATTGGCCCGGATACGGATGTACCCGAGGGAGGCATCGGGGTTGGGGCAAGAGAGATAGGGTATCTTTTCGGTATGTACAAGAAGCTTCAAAATGAGTTCACCGGTATGATCACCGGAAAGAGCCTGGGCTGGGGGGGCAGTCTTGTTCGAACACAGGCGCCGGGATACGGTGTGGTATATTTTGCCGTTGAGATGCTTGCCACCCGAAACGACACGCTGGAAGGAAAAACCTGTTTGGTGTCGGGTGCCGGAAATGTCGCACAACATACTGCTGAGAAGATAATTGAAATGGGAGGCAAGGTTTTAACGCTGTCGGATTCTTCGGGTTACATTTACGATGAAGAAGGGATTGACAGAAAGAAACTGGACTTTGTAAAACATCTTAAAAACATCAAGAGGGGACGGATTGAAGAATACACAGCAGCCTATCCACAAGCGGTTTACACCGAGGCGGATACAGGTTTAGACTACAATCCTCTGTGGGATCACTGGGCGGACTGTGCGTTTCCGTGTGCGATCCAGAATGATATTCAGGCAAAGGATGCTTATAACCTGATCAATCATGGCACCAAACTGGTTTGCGAAGGTGCCGATATGGCTTCTACTCCCGAGGCAGTAGCTATCTTCCGGGATAAGAAAATTCTTTACGCCCCAAGCAAAGCGGCAAATGCCGGAGGCGTGGCCGTATCCGGCCTGGAGATGGCTCAAAACAGCATGCGGCTTAGCTGGACGGCCGAAGAAATAGATAACCGCTTGAAGCCTATCATGAAAGGCATTCATCGCACCTGCCTTCAGGCTGCGGCGGAATATGGTGAACCGGGTAATTACCTGGCAGGTGCCAATATCGCCGGATTTATCAGGGTTGTGAATGCCATGTTAGATCAAGGAGTTGTCTGATAATCTTTGTAGCATTCCATTCACGTTTTAAGATAGCCACAAAGTTTTCGTTGGGTAAGGAATTTTAAGTTCGCCCGGGTTTTGTCCTACCAACTACTTGTACACGCAATAAAAACTGTGATATATGCATTGCCGAATGGTTTGGAAGAGCCGTTAGGTGAAGTTGCATTAACCAGGTGATGTGCCTCGAAAGCCTGCCATGTCCCAAGAAGAAAACCAGATGGAATCTCTTAGCGATCGAGCCATTTGCATCATCGGCCCTCACAAATTACAAAACAACCTCCTTGCCTTGTTCTTAGAAAAAGAAACCGGTGTGACCTGCATCCAGGCTGAGGATTTTAACCAGGTCCCCCTTACCGTAAAACAGGGAAACGGAAAGCCGGTACTTTTTCTGTGGGATTGCCTTGAGAAGCCATTGGATTCCCTTTTAGAAGAACTGAAAACATTTGATGAAAGTACGCCGCCTTCCCATTACATTGCGCTGTTTAACGTCGTCTTTGACCCTGGTGATGCACAAAGAGCTTTGGATTTCGGAATTCGAGGATTCTTTTACGAGAATGATTCTCTCGGGCAGATAACCAAAGGTATTCGAGCTATTTTTGCCGATGAACTGTGGGTTTCACGAGAGATTCTGACAAAAAGAATACTAGAGGAACGGGGGGTGGAAGAAAAATTCCAAAAAGCGAGTGACATATTGACCACACGAGAGATGGAGATACTGAGCCTTGTTGCAGCAGGTATAAAAAACGAAGAGATTGCCGACAGACTCTGTATCAGCCCTCACACAGTAAGAACTCATGTTTACAATATTTTCAAAAAAATAAACGTGCCAAACAGACTTCAGGCAGCACTGTGGGCTGTCAAAAATCTTTGAAGCTCCTGTTCTTTACAGCAATTTCTTTTCTGGATAACCGCCTGTGTGTTTCTATAGCTGTTTCATACCCGATTGAGCGATCGGTCTCAATTGAAGTAATATTATCTACGTAGATACAGGTTAAGGTTTTAAACTGAAAATACGACAAAAAATCATAAGTTTGACGTATTGTAATCAATTAACACCAAATAGTAAGAACTTTTAGAAATAGATTTTAAAAAATTCACCTTACCAGGTAAATGGCGGTGATTCTATGCAAATTCCAGAAAGAAGGAAACTTGAACGCTTTGAGATGACCATCCCCGCCAGAGTGCGATTTAAAGAACCCGGCAGGGAAAAGATGGAAGTGACGCTGATAACAAGAAATATCTGCTCCGGAGGGGCATTCTTCAAAACCTCTAAACCGCTGCCGGTTGGAACCAAAGTCGATATTGATCTTACGCTTCCGCTCAACAAGCTTAAGAGAATAAAAGACGTCAGGAATCAGGTATCCATCAGTCTGACCGGTAAAGTCCTGCATACCGAGACCACGGGAATGGGAGTCGGTTTTGATGAGGAATATCAGATCTTCTCTTAGGTTAAACCTAAACGCCAGAAGCGAAACAGCGGGTGTATTGCTTTTATGTCAAAAGGGGCTTTAAGGGTTTTCGATTTTCTTGACCACAACCAATTCCGATTCCCGCTCCACTCGCAGCACGAAGTCATACAGGTTTCTTTGAAGGCAAATAACCGGATCTTCCGGAGGAAAGTGAGGTTTATCAGGATGCAGGAATTTTTGAGCTTGCTTATGGAATATGATTTCTCGAAGTGCCTGTAGATGGTCATAAGTACCCGTGCCCAAAAGAGATGCAATATAGGTTGCACACCACTCGTCTTCTGGTGCGATTTCCTGCAAATTCCAGCCCATGGCCACCAGGCTCACCTGTTTCGGCCTTTTTGAAAGAATATATTCTGCGGTTGAACGAGCAAGTACAAAGCTTCCGATAAGGACTTCGTCTGCGGTTCTCAGAGCGCTTAAAGCTCCTTGAACTCCAGCGGAAGTCCTCTGTACAATGGTTTTATCCTTAAAGTGTGCCGGGTTCTGTTTCAAGAGCTCGCTTGGGGAATTTCCAAAATCAAATCCCTCAATGGGAGCTCCCCCCACTTCTCCGATCAAAATCAATTCAGGGGATTTTCTCCTTAAATCAAAGGCTTCTTTAGGCGTCGGTACGAGAATCGACCGCCTGATACCCATTGCAAAAAGAAGAGGAGCACACGTGAACGCGCGAAAAACATCGATGACAATGGTTATGCCGCGCGCAGATTCAGCACCTGCCAGCAGACTTCCACGGTTAATTTTCAAAATGTATTCCTCAATCCTCTTTTTCCAATTCAGTTAAACGCCGTCTCAAGGCCTCGAAGGCAAAGCTGGTGATTCGAATTCGTGCATCGTTTACGATACCACCGATTTGAAGGTGTCGGTTGGTGACGGAACCCCGTAAATCAATACCGATATATGTATTCCCTGGTATCTTTCTGAAGGGCCCTGCGTTGGGATCTTCATCACCGATGATTGCAAAACCGAGATCTGCACCTGTTACTTTTCGGATATGCGAGGCAACGGCGTTGGCGTAGTCAGCGCCAAGATCAGGTTTTTTTCCTGTGTTAAGAGATAGTTGTTCGATTGCCTTGTGAATCGATAGGGTTTGGGCTTTTTTCAATACCTGAAAGCCCCCTGGAACCTGGGTTAGGCGCGATGCAAAGCTCCCTCCGGTATTGGTTTCAACTATGGAAACCGTCAATCCTCTCCTTTGTAATAGCTTCACCACAGCCCGCTCGATGGTATCGTTGTCCGTGCCGTAAATGATATTTCCAACCCGTAAGCGAACCTCTGCCTCCATTTTGTCCAGCAAATGGTTTGCGGCTTTTTCGTTTTCTGCTTTTGCACAGATTCTGATATCCACAGATCCCGGGTGGGCCGCAAGACCGATCGTGGGGTTGGTAGATTGTTCCAGATCATCGATCATTCGGTCGATGTTGCTTTCACCGATCCCGGCTGTTCGAAGCAATCGAATCTTGATAACCGTCTTTATCCCGAATCGTTTACGCAGAAAGGGCAACACGGTATGCTCGGTAAGATAATGAAGTTCTCGTGGAACACCCGGCAGGGATATTACGCATGAACCCTTGTGTTCGACGATGAATCCAGGTGCGGTACCCACCGGGTTTTCAATCGGGATTGAACCTTGGGGGATATAGGCCTGGCGTTTGTTGTTCTCCCCTAATTCAAGACCGCGCCTTTTGAAGAAATTTGCGATAAATTCAAGCAGCCTCTTATCCAGAATCAGGGGTTGATCCGTTGCGCTTGCAACCGCGCTTCTGGTTTTGTCATCAACCGTTGGGCCAAGACCTCCCGAGGTTATTACCACATCACAACGGCCAAGCGCCTTGCGCACAGCATCGGCAATTCGCTGTTCGTTATCGCCAACGGTTGTTTTTCGAAACACATCGATACCCAGGGCGGCGACCTGCCTGGCAAGATAGGCTGCGTTTGTGTCCACAATTTGGCCCAACAGAAGCTCGGTGCCTATCATGATAATTTCGGCCTGCATTGCTTTGTTACCTTTAAGGTTATCCAGATTACTGTGTAAATTAAATCATTGATCCCACATATTCAATTTGACAGCTCGTGTCAACAGTGTTGTATGGACGAAGTGGATGTAATTTATGGTATTTCATTGCGAAATCGACTGATAAAATAATGTAAGATTCAGGTATTACCCTGGTTGAATTTATATGGTATATAACCCTCAATAACAAATTTAAAAGGAGAAGTGATGAAAGATATAGATTTTTATCGAAAAGAATTGTCGGAATTTTCAAAAAGAGCTTTTAATCGTGGTCTTGTGGGAGGAACAGGCGGCAATTTGAGTGTTCGAATCCCGGAAACAGACACCGTTTTAGTTACTCCCACGGCCATCTCCTTGGGAGATGTCCAGCCAGAGGAAAACATACTCGTCAACTTGCATGGGGAGGTGTTAGACTCCCCGCTGGGCCTTAAAGGCTCAAAAGAGACCGGTTTTCATCTTGCTGCCTATCAACTCAGAGCGGACATCGGGGCCATTGCCCATGTTCATCCGCCCTATTCAACGGCTTTTTCAAACAAAGGAAAACCGTTGCCCCTGGTAACCGTGTCGGCAAGAGTAAATCTTAAGCATGTTCCTTGTATTGAATGCTTTCTGCCCGGATCTGCCGAGCTTCGAAACTGTGTCATTGAGGGAATCAGATCAAACCCTGAGGTGCCGTGTATTCTCATGAAAGAACACGGCATTCTGGCAATGGGAAGGGATTTAAAACACGCGTTTTACATCGCAGATTTAACCGAAGATACCGCAAAGATAGCTTATATCGAGGCAACCATTCCAACCGTTTCATACTGAACCAAAGGGATGGATGACATGAAAAAAATCGGATTTATAGGTCTGGGACAAATGGGAAAATGGATGTCACTGAATCTGGTGAAGGCCGGTTTTGATGTTTGGGTGCTTGATATCAATCCTGAGGCGGTAACGTTTTTGACCGATCAGGGAGCAAAGGCCTTTGAAAGCCCGGCTGAAATGGCCCAACGAGTTGAAGTCATTTTCATGAGCCTGCCCAATACCGAGATTGTGGAGTCAGTGGTTTTGGGAGAAAAGGGAATCATCCACGGTGCAAAACAGGGGTTGATCGTGGTGGACTTGAGCACCATCGGCTATTTACCCACGCTTGAGATCGCTCGCAGACTCAGGCAGCGCAAGATAGCTTTTGCCGATGCCCCTGTCTCGGGCATGGAGATGCGGGCAAAAGAAGGCGCCCTGACCATTATGTTCGGAGGAGAGGAAAGCGTTTTCGAAACCCTTCGTCCCGCTTTTAATGCCATCGGAAACAGCCTGGTTTACATGGGGGCCGTGGGAAGCGGACAGTTAGCCAAGCTGATCAACCAGCTTCTGTTCAATATCAGCTGTGCCGGTGTTGCCGAAGTGCTGCCCATGGCGGCCAAGTTGGGTTTGGATCCCGAAAAAATCACCCAGGTGATAACAACAGGAACCGGGCGTAGTTTTGCCGCAGAGTTTTTCGTCCCTCTGGCTTTGGAAAACCGATTCGATGAGGGCTATCCCATCAAACACGCGTATAAGGATTTGATCAGTGCCGCGGAAATTTCCGTTCATAAAAAAATCCCCTTGCCATTGGTTCATGCCACAACCACTACTTTTCAATTGGCACTTGCCGAAGGGCTTGGGGATGAGAACAAAGGATCACTCATAAAAGTGTTCGAACGAAAACTGGGGGTTGAGTTTCGGAAAAAGGAAAAAAACCATGAGCCTTCACCGTGATATATCTGAAAACATAACCGAAGCCTACTATCGGGGGTTGATGCATTCTGTTGGATATCGCAGCAAAGATCTGGATAAACCTCAGATAGCCGTTGTAAATTCCTGGACCGATGTCAATCCGGGCCATCAGCCGTTAAAGGCATTAAGCGATCGGGTGAAAGAAGGCATCTGGGCTGCGGGTGGGTGTCCTGCAGAATTTAACGTGCCGGCCCCGTGTGACGGAATGGCACAGGGCCCGGGTATGCATTATATTCTGCCCCAGCGCGATTTGATTGCCGCTTCCATCGAAGCGATGGCACGTGCCCATGGTTTTGAAGCACTGGTAATGCTTGGCTCATGCGATAAGATTCTTCCGGGGATGCTCATGGCAGCGATTCGGCTGAACCTGCCCACGCTGTTTTTGACAGCCGGTGCGATGCTGCCCCGTCGAATGGGCGACCGAAGCGTGGTAACTTCCGATCTCAAAGAGGCTATCGGAAAAAGGCGTGCCGATGAGATCGATCAACACACGTTTTTAAATTGGTCGCAACGCTTCTGTGCCTCTGCCGGTACCTGCTCCATGATGGGAACCGCCAACACGATGGGATGTTTTCTGGAAGCTGCAGGTTTAGCACCTTTCGGCTCTGCCACGATGCTTGCCTTTGATGGGGCCAAAGCCCGTCAGGCACGGGATGTGGGTGAGCGCATCGTAACGCTTGCAAAAGAAAAACAACCACTAAGCCGGTTTCTTAACCAAACAAGCTTAGAGAACGGAATTAAGCTGATTTCCGCCCTGGGGGGCTCCACCAATGCCGTGCTGCACTTAATGGCATGTGCCTCACTTATGAACATTCCTTTGGATTTAAAAGCGTTTGACCGCATTCAGCGCTCGGTGCCACTTGTGGGAAAGTACAAACCATCCTCTGAGTTCAACTTAAATGACCTTCATGAGACAGGAGGTGTTCCCGCCGTGCTTAAAGCAATCCAAGAATATCTTTCGCTAGATGTGCCGCTTGCTGCATCGGGAGGTTTGCTTGGCGAAAAAATTGAATCAGCCCCAAATCCGGACGGCCGAATTATCCGATCCGCTTCCGATCCGATTTTGCCGGACGGGTGTTTTTCCATCCTGACCGGCAACCTGGCACCTTGCGGTGCGGTGGTAAAAAAAAGCGGGGTGGAGCCTCGAATGCTTGTACACAGGGGGTCGGCCTATGTGTTCGATTCTGAGGAAGAGGTTCGAGAGTTTCTGTTTGCCAAAGACGTAAAACCAGGTTCGGTGTTGGTGGTCCGGCACGAAGGTCCCCGGGGTGGACCAGGCATGAGAGAACTTTCGATTCCTGCCGCCATGCTGGTAGGAATGGGACTTCATACATCCGTTGCAATGGTCACGGACGGCCGGTTTTCGGGTGCAACCAGAGGTCCCTGCGTGGGGCATGTATGCCCGGAAGCCTGGGAGGGGGGACCGATTGCTTTCATCTGCGATGGTGACGAGATCGAGATTAACATACCGGAAAATCGTATTCAATTGCTCATATCCGAACAGGAGCTTGATCGTAGAAGGCGGAAGGGAGCGAAACGACCGGATCATCCCGCCCCTGGAATGCTCGCGGTTTATCGAAAAACGGTAAGCGGAGCCGACACGGGCGCGATCTGGCTGTAAGGCGTGCTTAGCTGATCCTTGACTTCCAGTACAATCCTGATACAATAAAAAAACTAAAAACAGTTGAAATGTCAGCGCGAAAGAAGCAGGTTTACCCTGTTGCTGTAAAACTACTTAAAGGGTGCGGTCGTTAGATACCAACTCAAGTTTCGCACCCCATTTTATCGTAAAATTGCCAATGGGTCTTAAGTCGAATAAAATTTTTTAAAGACAAGGGAGGTGGCGCTAAGTAGCGTAAGATCTTGATTGCTCTGGTTTAAACGCTTTGTTGACTCCCATTGTGCCGTCATCGAAGGATGGTAAAGTGTATTTTGCCTTTAAAAAATTTCATTCGACCCCATCATTATGAGGCTTTACAACGCATTTAAGGGTGCGAAACTTGAGTACTAATAAATAAAGGATACTGGACATTTTGCTATGTGATTTATGCAACTACGGGGGTGTATTTTCAAGGAAACAGGTGGTGCGCCTGGCAGGATTCGAACCTGCGACCTACGGATTAGAAGTCCGTTGCTCTATCCGGCTGAGCTACAGGCGCGAGGGATAGGCGCTTGGCGGTATCACAACAGATAAAATATTTAACATATGATTCAAGGGTTGTCCATATAAATCGTTGTTGTTTTTCTCTAACTTAAGAGAATATGGAACAGATGACAAAACATCGAAAAAATCAGACCGCAAAAGAGGCCACTGAAGCGGCTAAGAAAAGCCGAAATGACGCAACCGCGGCATCGAGTGAAATGAACGAAAAAGCACTCGTTAAATACGATCCGCTTCAGCGTTATCTTATGGAGATCAGCAGATATCGACTTCTTACAAGAGGGGAAGAGGTGGAGCTTGCAAAGCGAGTCCGGGAATATGGAGATAAGGAGGCGGCATATACGCTGGTGACTTCAAATTTGAGGCTGGTTGTAAAAATCGCTTTGGAATTTCAGAGAGTCTGGATGCAGAATCTTTTGGATCTCATCCAGGAAGGCAACATTGGGCTGATGCAGGCGGTCGTGAAGTTCGATCCTTATAAGAATGTCAAGTTCTCGTATTATGCCTCTTTTTGGATCAAAGCATATATTCTAAAATTCATCATGGACAACTGGCGTCTGGTAAAAATCGGCACCACTCAGGGACAAAGGAAACTCTTTTTTAAACTGAAAAAAGAGAAACAAAAACTGATAGAAGAGGGATTCGACCCGAAGCCCCGGCTGCTTTCTCAAAGACTGGGTGTATCTGAGCAGGAAATCGTGGATATGGATCAACGCCTGGATGGATGGGACGTATCCCTGGATGCCCCTTTGAAAGACGACTCGGATACCGAACGGATAGAGTTTTTAAGCACCGAGTCAGAATCGGCCGAGGACCAGGTGGCCAAAAAGGAGATGGAAGCGCTTCTGCATCACAAAATAACTGAATTCAGAAAAAAGATGACAAAAAGAGAGCTGGAGATATTTGATCAGCGGATTTTCTCGGACAACCCTGTTACATTACAGGAAATAGGCGATCGATATGGAATTTCAAGAGAACGCGTACGCCAGATTGAAAAAAACGTTATCAAAAAAATGAGAGAGTTTTTTAAACGTGAAATACCCGATTTTCGTTCTTACACCAATGGTGGTGTTGCAGGATGACACCCAGAGCAATTACCGCCTTCCGAAATACAGGCCACGGCACTTGACACAAATGATCATCCGCACGATTCTCATCTCCGGAATTATCGCAACCTTGATCGGCCTTTTCGGCTGTCAGCTGGACAAACAGACACCGCAAATAAAACGCCCCCAAAGCACTGTTCCACCACCTGTCGTGGAGAAAGCGGCCGGACCGTACTATTACTATATCGAATCCCAGTTGTTCAAAAGGCAGGGGAATCTTCAAAAGGCCGAGCAGTATCTTGGCAGGGCAATCGAAAAAGACCCGACCTCCTCTTTTCTGAAAAAAGAACTGGCATGGCTGTACTTTCAGCAGAAAAAGCACAGCAAGGCCTTGGCGATGGTGGATGGGATATTAAAAAAAGATCCCGACAATGTGGATGTGCTTCTGTTGAAAGGACAGATCAACCAGGCGCTGGAAAGGTTTGATGCCGCAAAAGATGCGTATGAAAGAGTCCTGTCCTTAGATCCGGACAGAGAGCACGTCTATCTGTTTCTCGGACGGCTTTATTTCGAGTCCAAAGACTATACAAATGCACATCGTGTTTACTCCAAGCTGGTTAAGCGGTTTCCAGGTTCCTTTGTTGGTTTCTATTATCTGGGAAAAATTTATGTCCAGCAAGAGGATTACGATAGTGCGGAAAAGGCATTCAAAAAGACTCTTGAACTGCAGCCCGAGCTTGAAGAGCCGCGAATGGAGCTCATAAACATTTATAAAAAAAAGGGACTGGAGCACAAGGCTGTTCGGATGTACAGGGATATCCTCGAAAGGGATCCTGGAAACCCGGCTGCCACCATGGAACTTGGCTACTATTATCAAAAGACCGGAAAGATACAATCCGCTGAAGCCTTGCTGACGAACCTGGGACAGAGGAGCAAAACAGACGCTAAGATTCTTCAAAAATTCGCTCAACTGTATCTTAATCCCAAGAAATATGATGCCGCCGTTGCCATTCTTCAACACATGCTGAAAGGCGCACCGGACAGTTCGGATCTTCACTATTTTACCGGTGTGGCTTACGGGGGGCTGAACCAAAAGGAAAAGGCGCTTTTTCATTTCAAAAAGGTTAAAGAAGATTCGAGATTCTATCAAAATGCTGTTGTGCATATTGCATTTGCATATCATGAACAGGGTAACTTGCAGGCGGCTATCGATTTTTTGAACCATGTTCGAGAGAAACTGCCCAGCAATCCGGATATTCTGCTTTATCTTGGCTCGTTTTATGAAGAACTGGAGGAGTTCGAAAAAGCGATTGCCGTCATAAAAAAAGGAATAGAAATCAGCCCAAAACATGTTCGGCTCCATTTCCGATTGGGTGTTGTGTACGATAAGTGGGGTAAAAAAGAAGACTCCATTGAGACGATGAAAACGGTTATCAGCCTTGATCCTAAAAATGCCAATGCATTGAATTACCTGGGGTACACCTATGCGGACATGGGAAAGAATCTTGATGAGGCCGAAAGGCTCATCAAAGAAGCGCTGAGATATAAACCCGATGACGGATATATCACAGATAGCCTTGGATGGGTATATTACAAGAAGGGATACTATGAAAAGGCCATCGAAATGCTTGAGCGGGCGGTCAGCCTGGTGCCCGACGATCCCATCATACTTGAACATCTGGGAGATGCTTATTTAAAAGTAAACAATAAAGCAAAAGCGCTTGAATATTATAAAAAATCCCTGCAATTAAAAAAGAAAAGCAAGGAAAAAGAAGATATTCGAAAAAAGATCCAGTCCCTGACCGGGAAAGGCCCTGAACCCTTATGAGTTCTCGTTGCTCCCTATTTATTCTGCTGGTCTCGCTTTTATTGTTATCTGCATGCAGCCGATTTCTACCCGGTCGTTCCATCATAACAGAAGCGGCTTTACCTGATGCTCATAATATTTCCCTGCACCTGTCAGAACGGAATGAATCTTTGAATTCGTTCAAAGGCATCGGCAAAGTGCATCTTCGAAGAAACAACATATCCTATTACGCGCGTGTTGCCTGGGTGGGAGCCCGCGGCGGCAAGCTGCGCGTTGAGTTGATGGGTGTTCCAGGGCACCCCAAATCCGGATTCTCAAGCGATGGTGAATGGCTGTACTATTACGATCTTCAGGACAGAAAAAACCCTGTCAAACGAATATCATCCCGTGATACCAGTCTGAAACGGTTTATGATCATCGCTATTACGGTCAGGGATATGGTCTCTTTGCTTTCAGGTCGCGTGCCCGATTATATGTATAAGAAACTTGAGGTAAAACGTTGGAAAGCATCTCAAGGGTATGTATTGGTTCGCAAAAAGGAATGGTGGCAAGGAGCGCAGAAAATATATCTTGGCCCGGCCGGCAAAGATGTTGTGCAAATCGAGCTTTTTGAATGGAATAGCTTGCTTTACAGGGTTGAGTTTCAACGGATACGTTCGATTGGGCAGTTTCGGATTCCTATGCGACTGGTGTTTTCCAATGAGAACGGGGATATTTTTCAGCTCGATATTGAACGATATTGGGCGAATGCTTCCATCTCTTCGGATACGTTTATTTTGAAACCACCGATGCGATAGTTTCAGAAACGTGGATTTCCATGACGCGGCAGCAGGAGATTCGTTTCGTTGCAGAAAGCGCTCTTGGCAAGCTGGCAAAGTGGCTGCGGATCCTTGGTTTCGACACCATTTATGAACCGGAGTTTTCTGATAGAAGCTTTCGAGACCCTGGCAGAATCAGACTCACCCGAACATTGAAGACTTACCGGCAACTCGGCGGAAAATCAATTATATTCATTACTTCCGACCATTACCCGGAGCAGATCAAACAGGTTATCAGGGAGCTTGGAATAACCCTGCAGGATGTCAAGCCGTTTTCACGCTGCATCCGTTGTAATGATCCCATCCATAGGGTTGACAAGAAGTCGCTGCCCGGCAAGGTTCCCGACTACATCTGGGAAACACATGACACGTTCTTAACATGCCGTCGATGCCACAGGATTTACTGGCCTGGAAGTCATATTGCACATAGCAATCAACGGATTAAACAGCTATTTGACGATTAGACGCTTATGGCATCCCATCGACCCGTCATTGCCCTTGAAGCACGGCTTAAAGGTTGTAAGAATGTGATTACCCTTGGGGTTCGATCAAATCTATTCGACTACCGTAAGGATGAAATAGAACTGCTGAAACGGGCTGAAAAGATTTATTATCCTACGGCATTCTATGCTGATCTTTTCGACACCATGGGCAAACAGACCTTTCCCAGTTATCACACCTATAAATGTGTGCAGGATAAAATAAAACAAACCGCCTTGTTCAATCTGCTTGACATTCCACACCCAAGAACACGGGTGTTCTATGGACGTCGGCAAAAAACCAAAATTACCGATTATTTCAGTTTTCCTTTTGTTGGCAAGATTCCAAGGGGATCGGCCAGGGGAACAGGAGTTTACTTGATTAGAGACAGGGAAGATCTTGATGCATATTGTGAGGAGTCATCCCCCGCCTACATACAGGAGTATCTGGAAATTGATCGGGACATTCGAGTGGTGGTCATCGGAAGGAGAATCGTTCACGCCTACTGGCGGATCTCAATGCATGGAGAGTTTCGAAGCAATGTTTCCATGGGTGCGACCATCTCCTTGGAGCCGGTTCCTGAAAAAGCGCTTGCCCTTGCGCTTCACACGGCAACCAGTTGCCGATGGGATGATGTAGGCATAGACATCTGTCAATACGAGGATCGATTCTATGTGCTTGAAGCCAACATGAAATACGGCAAAGAAGGGTTTCGAGTCGCAGGAATCGACTATAAGGCGTTGATGGAGGAGCTGATTGAAAATGAAGAAATCTAGTGAAACCTCCCTGCAAAAAATATGTGACATGCTCAACAACCGTGAGACAGAAATACTGTCTCCTCTTGCGGCATTCAACAAGGATGCCTTAAGACGCCGTGATGAGCAGCGGTTGCAGGCCGGATACAGGCAGGCTTTTTCCGTGGATGTGGATCGAATTTTACATTCAAGGGCTTACACACGCTATATCGACAAAACTCAGGTGTTTTACCTGATCAAGAACGATCACATCACCCATCGGGTGCTTCATGTTCAGCTTGTATCGAAAATCGCCAGAACCATCGGCAGATTCCTGGGTTTCAACGAAGATCTCATCGAAGCCATCGCCCTTGGACATGATATAGGTCATGCGCCGTTCGGACACGACGGAGAGAGGATGCTGTCTGAGATTTGCCGGTCGCACGGTATCGGTTATTTTCATCACAACATCCAAAGCGTTCAATTCTTAGACCAGGTCGAACGCAAGGGAAAGGGATGGAACCTTTGTTTGCAGACCCTTGACGGCATTCTATGCCACGATGGGGAAATACATAATCAAATGCTTGAACCTAAATGGAATAAGACTTTTGAATTGCTTGAAAAAGAGATGCTTGAAAAAAGCAATAATTCCGAAGCCGCTCTCATACCCATGACCATGGAAGGGTGTGTGGTACGAATGGCAGACACCATCGCATACATCGGCAGAGATATCGAAGATGCAATCCGGTTAAACATGATAAAGCGCTCAGATCTGCCCGGAGAAGCGGTTGAAGTGCTGGGCAATACCAACGGCACCATCGTGTTTAACCTGGTTACGGACATTATCCAGAACAGTTATCAGAAGCGCTATGTCGCGTTCAGCTCAAACGTATCCCAAGCCTTAAAAAGGTTGAAGGATTTTAACATGGAACGGATTTACCTGAATCCGAAGATAAAACGCCATTTAAACACCATAAGGGAGTTGTTTCAACTATTGTTCGATACCTATCTTGAAGACATTGAAAAAGAAAACCGCAGATCGGTAATCTTTCATGGATTTTTGTCGGATATGTCTGAAGAATACATCCGACGACATCGAAAAGAGGAAATAGTTCGAGACTTTATTGCCGGAATGACAGACCAGTATTTTTTAAGACAATGCCCGGAGCATCTGCGGCCAGCTCCGCGAGTTGACCCCGTAGTTGCATAACTCACATAGCAAAATGGCCCGCATGCATTATTTATAAGTATTTCAAGTTTCGCACCCTTCAATACGTTGTAAAGCCTTATAATGATGGCGACTTAAGATCTATTTACAATTTTCCTGTAAAACAGAGTGCGAAACTTGAGTTAGTATCTACGCTTTTCCCGAGAGTTTGCTCGGAAAAAGTGGCCCCTTTGGGGCAGTTGAAATAAGAACCCAGT
Source organism: Deltaproteobacteria bacterium (assembly GCA_019309565.1). Taxonomy (GTDB): domain Bacteria; phylum Desulfobacterota; class Desulfobacteria; order Desulfobacterales; family SURF-15; genus JAFDFZ01. The sequence goes on along the minus strand of JAFDFZ010000019.1, from coordinate 124 downwards.
TGTAAGTGATCTAAAGTGCCTAAAGTTAAGGTATCGCTTCGCTCTTTCATTTTAAAAATAGACCAAATTCCTTAACTTTACCCCGTAGTTTCATAAGTCACATAGTAAAATGGCCTGTACGGAT
>JAFDFZ010000018.1 GCA_019309565.1 Deltaproteobacteria bacterium | reverse complement strand
CATTTTTTTAATTTGCCAGATGTAATAATATCAAGTACTTACATGTATTGAAAAAACGTAATGCACATGAAATTATGAGAAATGACAGTATAGCAATTTCAAACAGTTACATTGGCAAAATATGACTTGTCAGGATCTCTGAAACCTGTAATTACAGCGTTTCTTGCAGTGGCGTTCTTTTCCCCAAAACCTGAGCATACCGCAAGCCCTGGCCATTTTTTCATATGCCCTTCTATTGTTTTAGAGATTATTTGGCCACGGCTTGGGAAGACCTTAGATAGGCCCAAGTCCAAAATCGGTCAACTGTTGCGCCGGAAGATTCGTGATGAAGAAAAACGCCACGGCGAGAGCAGCGAATGAGGTTGCGCGATGCAGTGGTTCGGGTCAGTTCTTGACTGCCCCGGCAGTCAGCCCGGAAATGTAATAGTCCATCAAAAAGGCATATATGATAACCGGCGGGGCTGCTGCCAGCAGCGCCCCTGCCATCAGCCCGCCCCAGTGCATCACATCTCCACGGATAAGCGTGGTTACGGTACCCACGGTCAACACCAGTTCCTCATTGCTGTAAATAAACGCCATGGGGTAGAGAAATCCAGCCCAGGACACGGTAAACGAGAATATGGTTGCCGCTATAATCCCGGGCATGGCAACTGGCAGGAAAATCTGAAAGAGCATTTGAAACCAGTTTGCACCGTCGATCATGGCCGCTTCATCCAGCTCTTTGGGAATGGAGGCGAAATAACCGATCATTATCCAGGTGCAAAACGGCACGGCCAGGGTGGGAAATACTAGCACAAGCGACCATTTGGAGTTGAGCAGACCCAGGCCGCCGACAATCTTAAACATCGGGATAAACAACAGGGTATTGGGTACCAGATAGGTTAAAAACACCCCTGTGGCCATTAGCTGAGAGCCCCAAAACCGCATGCGGGCTAAAGAGTACGCTGCAAGAACACTTATCGTCATAGAGATCGCCACCACACACAGGGTAACGATAACCGTGTTTTTGAAATAAGTCAGGAAAAGTGTTTCTGTTAGCAGCTTTTTGTAGTGAGACAGCGTAATCCCCTGGCTGATGATAAAGGGGATGCCTTTCATGCTCGATATTTCCTCATTGGTCTTCAATGAGGTTATCAGCATATAAAAGGGGGGGAACAGGAAGAAAATGATAAATATTATTAAAAAGAAGTAGGCGGCAATCAGAGCCCATCGCCGCTTAGTTCTCACATCAGCAAAAAATGTCTTCTGTATTTTCATATCTGTTTCACTCTCTGTCGAACATCCCGCAGGATGAAAAAGGCCAGAAGGGCCAGCACAGGAAACATAAACAACGAAACACATGCTCCAAGCGGGATATCTCCGGACTGAATTCCGATCAGAAAGGACCATGTGCCGAACAGGTGGGTGGTGTTCATGGGACCACCCTGTGTTAACACTCTTACGATATCAAAGTTGGCGAAGGTCACAATGGTGGAAAACAGCATGGTGATGGCGATGATGTTGCGCAGCATGGGCAGAGTGATATAGATCAATTTCTGCCATGTGCTTGCACCATCTATGTCTGCTGCTTCATAAAGATCTGCGGGCACGGATTTCAATGCTGCCAGATACATGATCAGAAAAAAGGATGTGCCCCACCAGATGTTTACCAGAATCACAGAAAACCTCGCCCAGAAAGTCTCGCTCAACCAGGGAATTGTAAATCCGAAGAACAGATCCAGCAACCAGTTGATGGCGCTGTAACTGGGTTCGAACAACCACCACCAGCCCAGGGTGCTCAATGCAGGTGGCATAACCCAGGCGACCAGAGCCAGTCCCCGCCACAGACGCTGTCGTTTCTCCGGCAGGAAATCGATCAGATGCGCCATGATAAAGCCGATCAGCGCCTTAAAGAATACGGCGGTTGTGGTAAACAGCACAGACTGACGCACCACCATCCAGAAGGTGTCTCTTTTAAACAGAAAAAGGAAGTTGGCAAACCCCACAAAGCGGGTTTCCTTTTTGTTCAACATGCTTAAAAAGATCGAATAAAAGAAGGGATAAACGATCAAACCGATAATAAGCACTATCAGAGGGACACAAAGAAGGAAAGCAAGTGTCGATTTTTTCCTAAACAGGTTCTTAAATTTTGTTGAAACAGTATCGATTCTTGTTTCCGCTTCAAATTGGGCCGCCTGCTGCTGGACAATCTGTTCACCCATGGTTTACACCTCGAATAACAACAGGATACAGGGCAGCAGGTCTTGTGCTGCCGCCCTGTCCTTACATGATCATCAATACGCTAATACACCAGCTACCCGCGCATAAAGCCTTCTATCTCGTCTAGTGCCCACTTGATGGCATCGTCGATAGATTTTCCCTCTTTACATACTTTGGCGATCGTGTTGGGGATCAGTGCCTGAGCGTACATCTGGGCGGCAATGCCAATGGGAGCCGGATACCCGCTTAACATCTGAAACTCATCGCCCTGTATAGGATAGTTGTATAAAGTGCCGGCAGGCGGGCTTGCGTTCTTCCATACCGGATGTCTGTTAAACGCCTTGATCAACGGGATATCATAACCACCGGCCACCGCAATCAGTTGGTCCTGCTGCTCTTTCTTCAACAGATGATGAATCAGGTCTTTGGCTGTGCTTTTGTTTTTGGAAAAGTTCCAGACTCCCATCATACGGGACAGGGAGCCACGGAAACGCCCCTTTGGACCTGCCGGTGTATCGTGGTGCCAGAGGTGTTTTGCGGTATCTGGCTGATCGCGCACGCACACCCTCCATGCGCTGGGTGGATTCTGGATTGCCGCACCCCTACCTGAGATGATAAAACGGTTGTTCGAAGCATCGTCCCAGGCATAGACATCCGGCGGCATCACCGCTGTCAGTTTTTTCATGTATTCAAGGGCCGCCCGTGTTTCATCAGAATCGAAAGTAATGTTGCCCTTGGCATCCATCGGGTAGGAACCAAAGGATGCAAACAGCGGCCCTGTCCAGTCCTGTGCGTCGCTTGTGGGACCGATGGCATTGCCAAAAGGAAATCCGGCGGCATGCAGTTTTTTGCAGCCCTCCAGGAAGGTATCATAGGTCCAGGTCTTTACAAGTGAGGGATCGCGATTGGGGTTGTCCGGAAAAATCTTCTTTAGATCGATACCTGCATGCTTTTTCCAGAGATCCAGCCGGGACACCATTGGATAGGTATGAGAACCGATGGGGCCGGGGCATGAATACCAGGTCCCGTCGATTTTGCCAAGGTATTCGGCATCGGGCATCAGCTCTCCGTATTCCGATATAATCGCGTTTACCACATCGTCCATCGGTTCCAAGCTGTCCGTATATTTTGCGGTTTCAACCGTGGGAAGATCCATGACATCATGCCCGGTCTTGGCCCGTGCCTCGGCTGCAATTGTGGTCAACTGCTTGAAACCGACCGATGTAATATAATCAAGCTTGATTTCGACCCCGTTTTTCTTGCCCCAGTCCATTATGATCTTCCGGGAAACATCATTAGCGCCGGGAATCCAGTGATCCCACAGACCCACCGCCAATTTACCTGCAGAATGGGAGGTTTTGACATAAGGCCCCGCGGTTATCGCCGCTGCAGTAAGAGCCGTGGTCTTAATAAACTGCCTTCTTGTAACCTTTCCTTTAGCCTTCATGACACCCTTACCTCCTTTCAAGAAGCGATCCGGCATGTCAAAGATATAAAGATATAATGATCAGCATAGCGAATTATCATCCATTACGCGACACGCCGCAAGTTTAATATGATGGCTTTGACAACTGCCGAAGTGACCACCAAAAAACAATGTAACGAGATTCACCTCCTTTCCAATATGTGGTTGTTTTTTTGGATGTGGCATTGTTTTGCGAAGACCACCCTTTAGCACCCCGCAAATAGGGCGAAAAAGATTCCAAAGTCAATCTGATCGCCCCAATCGCCTCTCCAAGCGAGTTCTATAGGTAGATTGTGTTTAAAAATGCTCCTTATGACGGATCGTAAAAAAACCTTGTTTTTCTTGACTCGAACTTCCAGGAATAATAAGATATCGTAAATTTAATAATCGCTAACATAACCGATAAGTTCTTGTCAAGAGGTTATTTATAAGTATCATCAATTCTCTATGAAATTTACGGCATGAGCCTACTGGTCGCATTTTAAAGTGAGTGGCTGTTTTAAACTGATCGTTACTTTTCCATCAATGAAAGGGATCAGTAAATGAATAAAAGAGAGCTTGTCTTAGATGTATTGAACAAGAACAAGAAACAGGAATACACTCCTGCAGCATTTTTTCTTCATTTTGATGAAAACTGTCATCGAGGCCAGGCAGCGGTGAACAAGCATCTGGAATACTTTCGGCATACTGGAATGGACTTTGTGAAAATCCAGTACGAAAACGTATTCCCCGTCATAGCCGAGATCAAAAAACCGGATGACTGGGCGGAAATGCCTTTGTACAAGAAAGATTTTTATGAGGATCCCCTGCATATTGTTGACAGCCTGGTTCAAAGGATAAAAAAGGAAGCCCTGGTAATCATGACTCTTTATTCCCCGTATATGTGTGCGGGGCATACCAGCAGAGGGAAAATCACGGATCATATCAAAGAAGGTCCTGAGAAAACGAAAAAAGGAATGCAGATAATAACGGAAAGTTTGATGATTTTCGTAAAAGAATGCATCAAGCTTGGCATAGATGGATTTTACCATTCAACCCAGGGAGGAGAAAGTGATACCTTTGATGACCCTGCACTGTTTAAAGAATGTGTCAAACCATATGATCTTATTCTAATGAAGGAAATCGAAAGATCGTGTATTTTCAATATTCTTCATATTTGCGATTACAACGGGAGTTACAGTGATTTAACCCCTTTTCTTGATTATCCGGGTCATGTGGTAAGCTGCGGTCTGGAGCTGCGTTCTGAGAAATTAACCGGAAAAGATGTTTCCCGAATGTTCGAAAGACCCTATATGGGCGGGCTCGATCGAAAGGGGGTCATTGTTTCCGGAAGCAAAGATCAGATCAAAAAAGCCGTCGAAGCGGCCCTACAAAGCGCCCCGGAAAAATTCATTCTGGGTGCGGACTGTACCATCCCTTCGGAGGTAAACTGGGATAACATCAAAACCGCAATTGAAACCGCTCATGCGTATAGCTCCGATTGAGCGCAGTATCCTTCACTTTTACTGCCCTGCGTTTAAAAGCGCTAAAACGATGCGCCCAGATCGTAAGCTTGGTTCATCGCCTTTTTATCGTTTTTGATTTCCCCTTTGTCATATGCCGTACCCAGGACCTTTCCCACAAGCTCCATACCCAGATAATCGAACGATAAACGAAGCATTTCAACCAGAGGACCGCTTACTTTGGGTCCTTCTGCAGCCGGGCTGATGATAATCGCCTTTTTGCCTCTCAGCTTTTTGCTTACCCCATAGGGCCGCATTCTGTCCATAAGAAGCTTCATTTTCGCCGAAGGTCCGTACCAGTAATTAGGGGTGCCATAAACCAGGAGATCGGCCATATCAATTTTCGGATAGAGTGTATTTTGCCTTCAAAAATTTCATTCGACCCCATCATATAAGGCATTTCAAAGGATCAGGGGTGCGAAACTTGAGTCTTAAAAGTAAAACAAAGGTCAATCCTGTGCCGGGCACTGTATGGCCGCATACGGGTAAACTGCTACTTTCGCCTGCTTCGGATACGCATCCAGCAGGCGAATCAAAACCTCTGCCCACGAAGCGCACGGTATCACCCTGTCTGAAGGTCCGTACATGTCCAGATCATACCGGGAAAGATATGATGAGCAGACCAGGAGGCGCTCGGCCTGGGGAATAATCAGTCCCGTGGGAGCCCCCCACATCCTGCCTCCATAATCGGTTCCGAAGCGTCCGGCCAGATAATGCGAAGCCTGTCCCTCTAAGCTCTGCACCACCATCACTGCCAGCCCCCCTTTTTTAAGCGAAAGCCTCCCCGGCCAGGTGCCCTTGATCATCTGATTTTCTATAGGATACGTATTCATTACCACGATATCGCAATCTTTGATAACGGGGGTTGAATAGAGTTCTTTTGCCCTTTGCACCCCGGCTCGATGCTGGGCAACGAAGTCCCCGGCGAAAACCCCTACGATCTGCCGCCTGTTGTTGATCAAAAGATCTATCTTCATATCCAGCCCAACCTTTCTGACCGCTTCTTCGATGTCCGGGCGGATTTCGTTATCTTCGATCTTGCCAAGACGGAGCTTTTTTAAGATTGAACGATCCCCCCCAAGCTTCCCGAGGATGCGATGGTTGTAATCGGTGGTTTCTATACCGGCCACTCCGGGAAGTACAAGCTTCGCTCCCCCGCCAAATCCGGCTCCCAGATGGGGAATCAGCCCGCCAATGCCGATTTTCAGATCACACGCCATCACTTCCCGATTGATCAGGACGGGGGTGCCCCGACTCGTTTTCCCCAGGTCCACCAGATGATCGTATGGGTTGTGGTTATAGACCCGAAAGCGCCTGACCACATCTGCTCCCAGCTTTTTTACAAAATCTTCCTGACTCATGGCCGCGTGGTTGGCAAAGGCGCCAACGAAGCGAATGTTGTCGTCCGGGATGCCGGCTTGCCCCAGCTCATCGAGCACAAATGGTAGAATTTTCCATGTTGGAGCCGGGCGGGTCAGGTCATCGAACAGGATGACAACCTGCTTTTTGCCTTTGGCCATCTGTGCCAGGGGTTCGGTTCCGATCGGATTTTTCAGCGCCTCGCGGAGTTGTTCATCGCTCAGGGCCGGGGTGTCGTGGCCGATCATCCGGCATTCATTCACTTCCCATGTCTGCGGGAATTGCAACTCCATCTCTTCATCACCATACCAGGCTTTAACGGGAATACGAACATTCTGTGTATTCATGGCATCTCCTCTTAAGTTTTACTGAGTCAGTATATTTTAATTTCCTGCAAAGCTTATCTTATCTTTCAATTTGGTCAAGTTTTTTTCTGGAAAAAATTTTTTCCCCTGCAGCTTGCTGCGGGGAGCTTCAGTTGCTATAATTTTATTTTCTTATAATCTTCGTATATATATTAAGTTTCTTTTCCCGGGATAAGCGGTCATGAATGGGCTTTTGCATTTCGATTCGCTCTCCGGTTTTTGAAAGAAGGTGTCATGGAATATCCAAGCGGACTTAGAACAGAGCGTTTGCGCCGGCGGATCATGAATCTTCAACCGTCGATTTGCCATGAAAGAGCCGCTATTGTCACCAGGCGCTATAAGGAAAGCGGCCTCAGTTTACCCCCTATCCTGCTGAGAGCCCGGGCTTTGGCGGATGTCCTGGATGGTATGACAATCTGCATCGAAGATGATGAACTTATCGTAGGGCTTCAGGCAAGCAGGCCAAAGGCGGCGCCCTTGTTTCCGGAATATTCCTGGGATTGGATTGTTGACGAGCTGGATTTGTTCGACAAAAAAGATGCAGACCGTTTTATAGTTCCTGAAAACACAAAAAGGATTCTAAAAGACCTTCTCGGCTGCTGGCGCGGATGGTCGGTAAAAGATCGGGCACTTTCCCTGCTTCCGGCCCAAGCGATGCAGGCTCAAAATGCGCTTGTTTTCATTTTAACCGCCATGAGTTGTGGGGTGGGACACATGGCCCCCAGTTATGCGAAAGTTTTAGAGCGCGGCTTGCTTGGCATAAAACAAGAGGCGGAGGCTAGACTGGCTGCTATAGATTCCACGGATGCTCAACTCATTCCTCATCGGAATTTTTACAAGGCAGCCATTGAGGTCTGTGATGCGGTCTGCCGATATGCCGAACGTTATGCCAATCTTGCCAGAAAGCTTGCCGGGCAAGAACGTAACTCCATGCGGGCAGCTGAACTGAATGAGATTGCAAGAATCTGTGAAAAGGTGCCTGCCCGGCCTGCTGAGTCTTTCAGAGAGGCCATTCAATCCTTCTGGTTTGTCCATCTGGTCATTCAGATTGAGTCCAACGGCCATTCCATCTCACCCGGACGCTTCGATCAATATATGTATAAGTTTTATAAGGCAGACGGGGAAAAAGGAATCCTCACCGAGGCACAAGCCTTAGAGCTTTTGGAATGTTTGTGGATCAAGATGAATGAAATCATGAAGCTAAGAGATAAGGTGTCTTCCAAAGCGTTTGGCGGTTATCCGCTTTTTCAAAACCTGATTATCGGCGGGCAGACACCCACGGGCAGAGACGCCACAAACCCCCTTTCTTATCTTTGTATCGAAGCTACCCGGCGTGTGAAACTACCACAGCCCTCACTCTCTGTACGGGTTCACAATGAATCTCCGAAAGATTTCTTAAGAGCAGCCGCTGAGCTGGCCAAGGAAGGCCTGGGGATGCCCGCCTTTTTCAATGACGAAGTGCTAATACCGGTTCTTCTAGGCATGGATGTGCCTCTTGAAGAAGCACGCGATTATGCCGAAGTCGGCTGTGTTGAGCCGCAATCTCCCGGCCGTACCAACGGCTTTTATACCGGCGGTTTTTTAAACCTGGGCAAAGTGTTGACCCTGGCCTTAAATAACGGGATCGATCCCATATCCGGAGAATTAATCGGAGCAAGGGATGCCAATTTCAGGGGATTTAGCTCGGAAAATGATGTTCTCGCCGCTCTGAAAATGCAGGTGAACTATTTTGTAAAGCTGATGGTTGAGGCAGATAACATTCTTGATGTGATTCACGGCCAGCTGGCTCCAAACCCATTCGTATCCCTTCTGGTGGACGATTGTATGACCAGGGGGCGATCCTATGAAGAAGGTGGAGCGGTTTACAATTACACATCTCCCAATGTGGTGGGGCTTGCGAATGTGGCTGATTCTCTGATGGCGATTCGATGTGCTGTATTTGAACAAAAATTGATTGAAATGGATTTGCTTTTAGACGCGCTTCATTCAAATTTCGAGGGTCAGGAACATATCCGAAGGCTTCTCATCAACCGTATTCCAAAATACGGCAATGATAACTTTGAGGTGGATGGCATCGCAAGAGAGATTTCCAGCTTCGTTCTTAAATCCTTTAAGCGATACCGCAATGCTCGGGGTGGTACGTTTGAACCTGGATTGCAGAGTATTTCGGCGCATGTCCTTTTCCAGGGAGCTGTCGGCGCCACCCCTGATGGCAGAACCCGTGAAACGCTTCTGGCAGACGGCGGCATTTCCCCTGCACAGGGTCGCGATCGGAACGGCCCGACAGCCATTATACGATCCGCATCCCGGCTTGATCACCTCGAGGCTTCAAATGGCACGCTTCTTAACGTAAAAATATCTCCAGAATCAGTGGCGGGAGATACCGGCACGGAAAACCTGGTGGCCCTTATCAGAAGTTATTTTAAAATGGGAGGGCAGCATATCCAGTTTAACGTTATCAGCTCCAACACATTGCGTGATGCGCAGGCACATCCAGAGGCATACCCAAATCTTATCGTAAGGGTCGCCGGGTTCAGCGTGCCGTTTACGGCCATCGACAGAGTACTTCAGAACGATATAATCGAACGAACCGAACATTCCCTATAAGTGTCAGCGCCTTCCATGCTGATAGTTTGACGAAATGGGTCAGACAATTTCGATTGGGTATTGCAAATATGTCTGGCTTGAAATCACCGATTCCGTCAATTCTCAGCACAGGCTGTTGGACAGCTTTCATTGTTTATCTAAATGGCCCTGCATGGCTTTGGCTGCCTTTTCGGGGTCTTTTTGTTTGATGGCCTGCAAAATGATTTCGTGTTCATTTAAGACCAGTTCGGCCTGATCCCGGCGGTATGCCTCTGGGCTGTTGGAAACAGAAAATACTTCAGGCGTAATGATCGTAATAAAGGATCGTAAAACGGTATTTTTCGAAAATTCCGCAACCTTTATGTGAAAAAGACGATCTTCCGCAACTGCCGTATCGTTATTTTTCACATGCTTTCTGAAGTGCTCGTGAACCCTGATGAGTTCTATTACGTTTGCTTTTGTTGCCCGCATGGCTGCAAGCCTGGCCGCGTTGATCTCCAGGATCAGGCGGATTTCCAGAAGACAGACGAGATCGTACTTCTCAAAATGAAGTATATTGCCGATGAGCCCCTCAAGTGCTTCCACACCGAGACCCACCACGACAGTGCCGCTTTGGGGGAGCGTTTTCAAAACACCGCAGAGTTCCAGCTTTTTTAACGCCTCTCGGATATGGCCCCGTCCCACGGCGAATTTATCGGCAAGAGCTCTTTCAGACGGTAGACGATCCCCTGCCTTGAGCACACCCGTAGAAATCAGGTCTCTGATCTGATGGACAATCTGATCGGAAGGTTTTTTAAGACTTATTTCCTTAAAATTCTTAAGGATTTCCTTGGATGTTGGGGTCATCTATTTCACGCATCAAATCATGGGGGGAATTATATACAAACTGGCTTGTGGTAAACCAGATTTATTGAAAAAAGTCAAGATACCTATTCTAAAATTGACCCCCTGATAGGGTAAACGACAACTGAAAATTGACTCCTTTGAGCCGATCTCTGGTATAGAGGATCGCCTGTTCTGTCATTTGAGAGCACCGGGCTGTCAAGGGGTAGATTCAGCGCAATGGGAAATTCATTCCAGCTTAAGCTGAAGGCCTCGCTTCCCAGGGCTTTGATGCTTCGCCCCAGCTGGCCTCCGGTACGCTTCAAACCGTGCGAGCAAAACAAAACAGGTTCTATACTGGTAAAATTTTAAATTTCAGGATTTTAGGATTGAACCGACAACCTATTCAAAACGCAGCAGTGTCGAAAGTTTCTTTAATATTTCTAGAATAACAGTTTCGGGTATTTTGTCATAGAATTCGGTATTCCTTATCTTCCAATCAAGGCTTTTAACTTGATCTGATAAAACAGCACCTGTCACTTTTAAACCTGAAGGGATAATGACTTCAAACGGATAACCTTTGATTTGATTGGTTACTGGGCAGAACAGAGCGAGTCCAACTTTCGCGTTGTAAGAACTTGGCGACAGGACGACAGCAGGACGTCTCCCGGCTTGTTCATGACCCGCTTGGGGATTCAGATTTACCCAAACTGCATCGCCCCTATCCGGAATATAATTACTCATGATTACCAGATTTCTTTCCCTACAGGCAGTCCAGTGTCAAATTCTCCGTGAAGATTTTCCTCCGATACACCTGCTAAAAGTTCACCAAGAGAATACTCTTTTTTGCCAATTGGGGTAATAATAATCCTTTCCTTATCGATGGATATATCAACTAATTCATCTTGTCTGAGGTTTGCATTCAACGCGAACGATTTTGGTATTCGTAATGCAAGGCTATTGCCCCATTTTTTAATTTTTGTTCGCATATTTCGCCTCCATTTAATGAATCATGTCCTATTGAAAGTATCTACAATGAATATACCTTTGACGGTATGAAATTGCAATATCTTTTTTGTTGGTGCTACATATTTGACAGAATTAGAAAGAAAAGGTTCAAGAAAGAGTGAAGAATGAAGGCCTGATAATCATAGAAAGGGCTTGCCCCTTTGGGGGTGTTTCAGAGCATGTGCCGCAAAGGAGGTTGCTGGGATAATGAGGGAAAATTCAATCAAAACGACATCAGTACCCAAAAGAAAGGGTTAGAAGCACCAAATCATCAATCAATTTTTGCTCTGTACAACCGAAGGCTGTTGGTAACCACGGAGATGCTGCTCATCGCCATTGCCAGTGCCGCCAGAATCGGATGGAGCTGCCGTAAGAATGAAGGTGCAAAATCAAAAGGCGCCAACACCCCTGCGGCCACAGGAATTAATACAACGTTGTAAAAAAATGCGAGAAAAAGATTTTCTTTTACAGTATGCATGGTTTTCCTGCTGATCCAAATGGCTTTGGAGATGCCGGTTAACCGACCGCTTGATAGAATCACATCTGCGGTTTCGATGGCCACATCCGTTCCCGTGCCGATGGCCATGCCGATGTCCGCCTGCGCCAGTGCCGGTGCATCATTGATCCCGTCTCCGACCATCCCCACCTTCCGGCCCCTGTCCTGAAGCTCCTTGATTTTAAGCGACTTTTCTTCGGGACGAACCTCGGCAAACACATCATCGATATTGACTTCCGATGCAATGGCCTGGGCTGTGCGAATGTTGTCTCCCGTGAGCATCACAACCTTAAGGTGCTGGTGGTGCAACTGTTCGATAGCTGTTTTCGATTCCGGTTTCAATGTATCCCATACCGAAACCAGTCCGATCATCTTTTTTTCCTGTACCAGAATCATCACCGTTTTGCCCTCGGATTGAAGACGTTCTATGGTATCCTGTGCGCTATCGATATTGACGCCAATTTCCTTAAACCATTTGGGCTTTCCCAGAAACAGGCGCCTTCCGTTTATCTGGGCCTCAACCCCAAAACCGCCCCATGCTTTAAAATTTTTCGGCTCCCACAGACCAATCCCCCTGCTTTTGGCCTCATTTACAATCGCTTTACCAAGGGGATGCTCGGAGCCCTTTTCCACCGAGCCTGCGAGCCTTAAAAGCTCCTCTTCGGTTTCAACGCTCGAATCAAAGGGGATAATATCAACCACAGCTGGTCTGCCCACTGTGATTGTTCCGGTTTTATCCAGAACGATGGTATCCAGTTTCGTGGCGTTTTCAAGGGCTTCTCCTTTTTTGAAAAGTATGCCCTTTTCGGCCCCCTTTCCGGTGCCTGCCATGATTGCCGTGGGTGTGGCGAGTCCAAGGGCACAAGGGCATGCAATTACCAGCACAGCAACCATCCTTATCATGGCGGAGACGAATTCTCCTGTAACCCCCCACCACAGACCAAAAGACAGCAGGCTTATTAAAATAACAGATGGAACAAATATGGCCGCCACTCTGTCTGCAAGGGCCTGTATCGGTGCCTTGCTGCCCTGGGCTTCCTGAACCAGCTTGATAATCTGGGCAAGGGCGGTTTCTTTGCCAACACGCGTTGCTCTAAACTTTAAAAGGCCTTCCCCGTTGATCGTACCCCCAATCACCATGTCGTTTGGATGCTTATCCACCGGTAACGGTTCTCCGCTTAGCATCGATTCATCCACCGCAGATTCCCCTTCAAGCACAATGCCGTCAACCGGAATCCTCTCCCCGGGCTTTACGACCACGATATGGCCCTTTTGTACTTTCGTTAAGGGAATCTCAAGTTCAACACCGTTTTCGAGAATGGTAGCGGTTTTGGGTTGAAGCCCGATAAGTTTCCGGATGGCCCCGCCGGTCTTGCCCTTGGTTCGGGCCTCAAGCAACTTACCAAGTTTAATTAACGTGATGATAACAGCTGAGGTTTCAAAATAGACATGTTCACCCAGAATTGGAAACAGAAGAATCGTCAGGGAGTAAAAATAAGCCACAGAGGATCCCAGCGCGATCAGAACATCCATATTTGCGCTTTTGTTTTTCAGGCTCTTGTAACCGCCCGTGTAGTAGTCCCATCCCGTATAAAATTGCACCGGTGTTGCAAGCGCAAGAAAAAGCCAGTTGACCCAGGGTGCATGGCTCCATGCTCCGATTAGCCCGAAGTCCCTGAGCATGCTCAGCACAAAAAGCGGGAGAGCAAAAATCACTCCGGTTACAAACTTCCGTGTCTGATCTCTGATTTCCGCTTTTCGTGCAGCCTGCTCCGCATCTTCCTCTTCCATGAGGTCTTCGGGTAAAATCGCGCCATACCCTGCTCTTGTTATGGCGGAGAGCACATCATCGAGGCTTGAGATCGTTGGAATAAATTCAACCGACAAGCGTTCCGTGGCGAAATTAACAGAAGCGCGGACCACACCGGGAACCTTGTTTACGGCTCTTTCAATATTTGCCGCACAGTTTGCACAGGTCATACCGGTTACAGGAATCTCTGCGCTTACAGTTGCAACCGAGTATCCCGAATCGTGGATCTTCTTAACGATATCCCTGGTATTGAGCGCTTTTGGATCAAAAGAAACCACTGCCTGTTCCGCTGCGAAATTAACGTCGGTGCTTTTCACACCCTCAAGCTTTTTAACACCTCTTTCGATGTTAAGCGCACAATTTGCACAGCTCATTCCTGAAATAGGCAATGTAATGGTTTTGTCAGCCATAAGTCATCTTCTTCTTTTTTTCTTTATGCTAAAGGAGGATACTATCCCATTCAAGCTATGCTGCCGGATAATTGATCTCCTTTAACTTATCTTCAATGCTCTTAACGGTAACGGGAGCTTCCCATTCAACCGTGATGGTTTTGCCGGTAGGATCTCCCTCCACCGTTTTGATACCTTCAAGTTCGCTCAATTCGTTTTTGATGGCCATGACACAGTGACCGCATGTTATGTTTGGAATCGAAAATGTCTTTTTTTCCATTGTACAGTACCTCCTTGGTTCTTTTATTGCAAAAATGCGTTTTGGTTCAATATTTACATTCCCCTCATCAAGGGAACCTAATTGTTCTGCAATGAGTTCATTCACATACGTATGTACGTCCTTTGCAATGTTTGCCATGGCAATTTCCCCGATCGTTCTTATGTCGTTATGTCTGCTATTCACATAGCGCTTTAATGGCACCTGATCTGGTTGCCGCCGGTCGCTTTGTTCAGGCGATCCAGATAACAACCCCAGATGCCTTTGCCCGCAGTAGCTCTGGGTTATAAGTATTTCACCGGATCTTTTTGAAAGGCCCTGCGACATGCTTCTGCACAAAAGTAGTAGTTGCAGCCTTGATAGTCAAAAGAAATTTCTCTTCTGCCCGCAGGCACATTCATGCCGCATACAGGATCAATGAACACCCTCGAGATAATCCCTGATGAAGCTGCGGATGAATGTTCCATATTAAAGTCCTCCTTTTCTTTCATTTTAACATCAAAGAAAATTTTCAGCCTCAGAACACCTCCATATACACCCTCTAGTTTCGATCATTTGTTTTAGCAATAAATATGCCACATTGTGGCTCTCTTTTCAACCCTTTTGTATCATGCTTATTGTCCAATGCCTTTTATATAATAAAAATCAATGACTTACGGCTAAAGTCGGAAGCTTCGGAATCAAGGTTCAAGGGGGAATGAGAAGGTGCATGAGAGGATTTTTCTCCCGCTCCTTGATTGGGATTATAATACTATATGATTGTAAGGGCAAGGAAGTGTGTAAAAAATAAACAAAATCAGCGCCTGATTTGTCCCAAGATGAAAAAATTTTTCGCACTCAACGTTATAATCTGAAAGTTTAACTTGATGGCAAAGGAATTTGCAATTATGGTAAAAATAAATCACAAATTTTCTTGGTTAACGCGAAACATACATTAATTGACGAATCATTGTATTTTACATGAAAATATCATCTAAATATTGAATCGGAGCGATTCTTATGTATTCGGTGGAACATCTTTCAATCATCGTTGCTTTAGGCGGTGGGCTGCTTTCTTTTCTATCTCCTTGTGTGTTTCCACTGGTGCCCTCTTACATCTCGTTCATAACGGGCATATCCTTAACAGATCTCGGGGCGCCGCTGTTGTGGAGAAATCTTCGGAAACGAGTGATGCTCAATTCTATGTTTTTCGTTTTCGGTTTCTCCTTGGTGTTTATTGCTCTTGGCACTTCCTTGAGCTTTCTTGGAAGATTCCTTGCAAGCCATCAAGAGATCATTCAAAAAGCCGCAGGCCTTATCATCATCTTCTTCGGTCTGTCTATCACAGGTGTCTTTAAGCTTTCATTTTTAATGCGCTCAAAAGAGCTGTTACCTGTAAGAGTCAAACCGCCCGGCTATATGGGCTCGGCAATTGTGGGAATCTCTTTCGGTGCCGCCTGGACGCCTTGTATCGGCCCTATCCTGGGCTCTATTCTCGTTTTGGCAGGAAGCGCAACTGAGATGAAACAGGGCATTGTTCTGTTGGCGGCTTATTCCCTGGGGCTTGCCATTCCATTTTTATTCGCTGCATGGGTCAGCGGATCATTGCTGAACCTATCCCAGAGATTCGGAAAACTCCTGCATTTGATTCACATCGCCGGTGGAATACTGCTGATAATTGTCGGGCTTTTGATTTTCACCGGATACTTTACGGTATTGAATTCCTTTTTTGTCGCACTGACACCCTCCTGGCTTTTGGAGAAGATCTAAGAAAAATTGTAGAGTACGCAAGATCCGGATGAGCCTTCTTAGTTGCCATATTTTGATTTAAGGTTGATGCCGAACCGTTTCATACGCTTCCAGACCGTCGCCCGGGAGACTCCCAGCAATCTGGCAGCTTTCGATTGATTGCCCCCGCAGTCAACCAAAGCCTTCATCAATTCCTGGCGCTTCAATTCCTCTATACTGTAAATGGCAGTGGACTGTTGCGTATACCGATGCGCTTCTTTATAAAGGTTAGGGGCAAGGTGATGGGGTTGAATCATGGTATCCTGGCAGGAGACAAAGGCAAATTCAAAGGCACCTTTAAGTTCCCTCACATTTCCGGGCCAGGGATATTCCATTAACAGTTTCATGGCTTCTTTGCTGATACCTTGAATTTCTTTTCCGCTTTTTAATTGAATCCTCCTAAAAAAGGAATCGGCAAAGTGAAAGTGGGTGAAGTGCTGGAGATTTACTCAAGTGTTGCTGAATCGGATCTGCTCGATCAAACGCAGGTTACCGCAGCAGCGGCATTGAATATCGAGGCGATGGAAGCCGATGCGGTCTTCACCTATTGATATATGTATCACCCGCACAGGAAGGACCGGGCGTAAGAGCTTGCTTTTTCTTTAACTGATCGGTTCCACGTTCAGGGCTCGGGTTTAGAGGGTTACAACCACCGATGATTGCCAGAATCGGTTTCAATTTTTTTTGAATCGGATCAGCATACACGCCAAAATTCTCAAGAGCAGTGGCTCCAAGCAAGAAAAAAGAACCCTTCGGCGCGAAGATCACCGGACAGGGAATCCTGCCTTCAAGCCCTTCTATTTGAAAGTCGCAGAAACCAAGAAGCCTGGTGTCCCGGCGGCCGTCTGCATGCATCAGGTTTCTTTTCACCACCGGTTCTATGCCGATTTTTTCTAAATAATCCTCAGGAACCAAAGAATAAAGAGCTCCTGTATCTACCCAGAAGTCTTCTTCAAAGAATCGTTTGGGATCCTTGCTGTTAATAACTTTTACCTTCTGTTTAAACATGCCCATTGCTGTTTTCTCCATCGATTTCTGTTTTTTTGTATTATCTCCATACTATCTGAACAGCAATTCTCGGTGAACAATAAAACTCGTTTAATTTCGCCGGATAACCGGATTTTTACGCGCTCAAAACTCGCACAAAAGTGAGCCTAAAACCGAGCCTTGCTACGGCTTCGAGAATGGATTTATCGTAAATTCGGATTCCAGGATTTCAACTAAAGCCTTTGTATAGCTCGGTTTAAGGCTCACTAATATGCTTCAAACAGTTGACCGCTTCAAAATCCGATCATCCGGCTCCATCGGAAATTCACCGAGAATTACTGACAAGCGTACAGCAATTCTCGGCACTTCTGCGTTGTTGAAATACGACTCACAGGGGGCGGTCGTCAGGTGTTGATAAATCATGCGCACAGGTTCATTGTGCTGTAAGAATTATGCAACTGGGTGGTTAGCATGAAAAGTATATCAATTCACTGGGTAATCGCCTTTTAAAGCGCATGGGACTCACAAGAAAGTTATGGTATCAATAAACGGGCTGCCATGATTCACCCCAGGCATCTTTCCAAAGATAAGCTTTATCCGTGTTGGACTTGGTGGTGCCTGCGTTCCATAAATCGTACTTCTTATCCGCGTACTTGCGGAAATAGTCATCCACCTGATCTGCTAAAGCCCTTTCTATGTCAGGGTACTGGCCTGTGCCGAAAACGTTTCTTTTTTCTTGAGGATCGTTTGAAAGGTCGTACATTTCATCTTCCAGAGGGTGGGTTCGGCTTGCCTTAAATCTTCTCATATACAGCCAGTTTTCTGTTCGAACGGCTCTTGTCTCCTCCTGTTCCATGTAGATGGCATCACGCGGGATGTATTTCTTTGCCCTAAGAAGAGGCGCAAAGCTTCGGGACGGTGAGTTGGGGTTTCCCGTTTCAACATCTATGCTCTGTCGAATATTTTTGACAACCACTTAAAGGAAAGTTATATGCATCCTAAAATTAAGGATAGATAGAAAATAGACAGAATAGGAGATCGAAAATGAAAATCACCGATCTGAGTGTAACCATGATTAACTGGAAGAGCGAACCATGGAAAGCGGCCGGGATGACATTTGGCGGTCACAGGCTTTTAGGTATAGTGACGGTGCAAACCGATGAGGGCATCGAAGGGCACGCATTTCTTGGCTCCTCCAGGCAGGGCGCGGATGCATTTGTCGGTCCGCTGCTTGAGTTTATTAAACCTTTTATCATCGGTAAAAATCCTCTGGATATCGGTGCCATCTGGCATCGAATCTGGAAAATGAATCGATCCGTCTCCACAAACGCCATTGGGGCTGTGGATGTGGCGCTTTGGGATGTGGCAGGTAAGGTTGCGGGGTTGCCCATCCACCGGCTGCTTGGGACATGTCGGGACCGAGTACCTGCCTATGCCAGCTCAGGATGGCTTCAAACTCCTGAACAATATGCCGAGGAAGCGGTTTATTTCAAATCCCTGGGATGGTCTGCATACAAGATTCATCCACACGGAAACCCCAAGGCTGATATCGAGATTTGCCGGACCGTAAGAGAAGCAGTTGGAGATGAGATGATCCTGATGCTGGATTCCATGTGGGCCTATGGTTATGAAGACGCCCTGCGAGTCGGCCGGGCCATTGAAGCACTGGACTATTTCTGGTACGAAGATCCTTTAGCCGAAGAAGACATCTATAACTACATAAAGCTGAAAGACAAATTAGACATACCCATTCTCTCCACCGAATACGCACCCGGGCGCCTTTACGCAATGGCTCAGTGGATTCAGCAAATGGCCACAGACATGCTTCGCGGCGATGTGGCCGTCTCCGGCGGCATTACGCCTCTTGTTAAAATCGCCCATCTTGCGGAGGCCTTTCGCATGAAATGCGAAATTCACCACGGTGGCAACTCTCTTAACAATGTCGCCAATCTCCATGTCACCATGGCCACCGACAACTGCGATTATTATGAGGTGTTTCCATCCCATGGCACCAACAAGTTTGGACTTGTAACCGACATCGAAGTGGACGAAAGGGGCTTTGTACACGCCCCGGAAAATCCCGGTCTGGGATACGATATCGACTGGAAGCTGGTTGAGCGAGAAAAGGTGGAAGTCCTAAGGTAAAGAGAGGCTTTGTTCTTTCCGTAAGCATCCGCAGGAAAAGCTAAACAAACACCCCATCCACAAATTTCCCATGGATGCCTGGGTCTCTTCCTTATTTCAACTGCCCCATAAGGGGCCACTTTTTCCGAGTAAAGTCATGGGAAAAGCGTATGAATTAAGGACATAACCGGATATATCAATAGGTCAGTCTTCCATATTTGATTTATACAACTTCAAAGGTTATTTGCGGTTCCGGCTTAGATTAGATTTTGCCCTAATAGGTTCTATCGGTCTTTTCCCCTTCACAGACTTCTCTGATTTCGTCTTTTACAAGCTTTCCGTCCTGCCAGATTTTTTCATGAACCTTGTGGCATTTTGTTTGCTGGTTATAGGCAACAGGCGTTGCTTCGACCCGCTGCCAGCCGTCTGTTGATTGGTAGGCGACGGGTTTTCCGGTCTGTGCCGCCTCTTTTGCCGCCCGTGCCGATATCTCCGTTACGGTACCACCCAAGGCCGCACCAAGGAGTCCACCGATGACAGCCCCTCGCCACCTGTTGTCCTGGTCGATCAATGCACCGGCTGTAGCGCCCAAAGCCCCTCCCACCGCGCCTGCCTGGTAGGTTCTCTCTGTGGTGACACAGCCTGTAAAGAATGCAACACATAATATCCCGATGGCAAACTTTTTCATTTCTAATCCCTCTCTATTTTAAAAGTTAAACTGTTATCACTGGTTGCTCTGCTGCTTTTGACATCCGAATGATACCAAAATATGATAGGCCGCGTCAAGTAAACTACATACCAATTTCAAGCCGGGAGCTTCAGAATTAAATGGAAAAAATCAAACTGCAGCCTTCGCCAAACCCCGTTGTTGAATTACAACTTTTGTCTGAAACCTGTGAGCTGGGTTTGATTGTGTGCCGGGGACATTTTGCCATGTGTTTTATGCAATTACGGGGTAAAGGCGAGGGTTTTTCTCCCATTCCCCGAAGGGGACAATAAATCTTCCTTGCAGAAACGAACATAATGGTGTACGGACTCGAGGCAGAGATCGCAGGGGAAGATACCGATCCAGGAAACAAATATGAGCTTGCGAAAAGAAAGTTAGCCGTATAAGATGCAGGCGGTGGGCCTTTCGGACGACCCCTGCCGATAACTGAAGCTGCGCCAGGGTGTTATCGGAAAAACATGGCTGCTGGAGGTCTCTATGAGCATTAACCGTTTCTCATTTCATTTTTCTCACAATATTCAGATGGGAAAACAGGAGAACATACAATGGAAACCCGATATATCGATTCCGATCTTCTGATCATCGGAGGTGGCAGCGCTGGATGCATGGCCGCCATCCGGGCCCTTGAGTTAAATCCTGCGCTTAAGGTGGTTGTATTCGAAAAAGGAGATATCAAATACAGCGGCTCCATTGCCCGCGGGATGGATGCACTCAATATCGTCGCTATTCCGAACTTTACGTCCCCGGAGCTGTACCTGGAGGCCATCTCCCTTGACTGTCAAGGGGTTGTCGACGCGGCTCCAAGTTTCGAGATGGCCAAGCGCTCTTATGCTCTTTTGAAAAAGCTTGAGGGCTGGGGGGTGTATTTTCCCGTGGACAAAGAAGGCCGCTATCGAACCCTTCAATACCATCCCAAAGGAAAGTTTTTAACCGCCATGGAAGAGCCTAACCTAAAAGTGATGCTGGCCCGTAGAGCCGCAGATAAGGGGGCTGTTACCATAAATCGCGTCATGGGCCATCGGCTGTTGATGGATGACGGAAGGGTTGGCGGTGCCATCGGTTTGAATGTGCGCACCGGTGAGCTTGTGGTTTGCCGGGCCGACGCGGTAATTTTATCTGCAGGCGGTCAGGCACGATTCTCTTTGCCCAATTCCGGGTACTTATACGGAACCTTCGACTATCCTGGAAATACCGGTGATGCCTATGTAATGGCATTTGAGACAGGAGCCAAGCTGACCGGAATGGAACATTCCCGAAGAGCTATGCTGATCAAAGATGCCAACATGCCGCTGCTTGCCATTACCATCACCCGGGGCGGCAGGATGCTTGATATCTTTGAAAACGTTCTGATGGAATGGAGCTGTCACGATAATCGAAAGACGGACGAGGCATTTTCAAAGGGATGGGGGCCGCTTCGGATTCGACTCAGCCATCTGCCGGAAGAGACGATTGAGGAGATCGAAAGCATTCTTTTTTCTACGGAACGGCCGGTGCAGAAGCGGTTCTTTCGAAACCGGGGTGTCGATTTTCGAAAAACCGACATCGAACTATGGCCTACCGAATATCAACTCTGCGGAGGCCACGGAATGAGCGGTGCTGTTGTCAATGAACGCGCTGAAACCGGTGTGCCGGGTCTTTATGCGGCCGGGGACGCGGCTTGTGTGGCTAAACAGCACCTGACCGGCGCATTTGTATTCGGAGAGATTGCAAGCGAGCAGGCGGTTGATTTTATTTCAGCCAACAGAGGGGCTCGACTGGACCGGGAGCAGGTACGCCAGGCGGAGATCTTACGGGACCATCGGTTCACATCAAACGGCCGGCAGATCGATGTGCGACAACTGGAATTTAAGGTCAGGAGGATGATCGGTGATTACGTGGTATCACCAAAAAACGACTATAAACTGAAACGATGGCTGGAATGGGCCGAGCGGTTCAGGAAGGAGATCGAAAATGAAGTGATCGTCCGAAACGGACATGAGCTTTCGAAGCTTTATGAAATAGACAATATCGTTCAGTGTGGTTGTTTTTCCGCCAGAGCATCCATAGAGCGTAAGGAAAGCCGCTGGGGAAATTCTCACTTGCGGACCGATTATCCCGAAAGAGACGACAAGAACTATTTGTGTCACGTGGTTTTATGGAAAGGAGAGAGGATTCAAGACATCCAGGTCGGCAAACAACCGGTTATCGGCTTATCTGGCAAGGAGGTGCATCGATGATTTCGGATCTGAACATCTACGTGAACAGAGATCTGTGTTATGCCTGCGGTATCTGTGTCGATCGTTGCATACTGGATAATTTGAGGCTACATCTAGCTCCGTGCCGCACGGCATGCCCCCTGCACATGAACTGCCAGGGTTACGTCCGGTTGATCGCACAGGGCAAAGAAAAAGAAGCAGCCGCTGAGATGCGTAAGTACCTGCCGTTCGGGGGTATACTGGGACGAGTATGCCATCACCCCTGCGAGGGGGTCTGCGAGCGAACCAGGGCCGGAGATGGAGCGGTTCATATTCGTGCGCTGAAGCGTTACCTTGCCGATGCATTTCCGGAGATTGCTGGAAGCCCGCCGAAAATCAAAGAAAACTCCGGCAAAACGGTTGCTATTGTAGGCTCGGGCCCTTCGGGACTGATGGCTGCACATGATTTGAGAGCATACGGTCATAACGTTACTGTGTTTGAGGCGGCCTCTGAGCCGGGAGGGCTGCTTCGCTGGGCAATACCCTCCTTTAGGCTTCCTGAGCGTGAGGTCAAACAGGCGATCGATATGCTCGAGCAGATGGGTATTGGGTTTGAAACTCAAAAGGCACTGGGAATGCAGATGGAATTAGACGACATTGCCGATCGATTCGACGCCGTGCTTCTGGCCTTTGGGGCCGGCGCTCCCCTCAAGTTGGGCATAACAGGGGAGGACCTTGAAGGCATATACCAGGGGTTAGATCTTCTGAAGCGCTCAAAGCAGAGAGATATGCCGGATCTCGGCCGATCCGTACTGGTTGTCGGGGGTGGGAATTGTGCGGTTGACGTTGCATTGACCTGCAGAAAGCTAGGTATACCCGAGGTTCGAATGATTTGCCTGGAAGATCGGAAAGACATGCCGGCCTTTGAGACCGAGCTTCAGGAAGCTCAGGAAGAGGGAGTTGTCATCGAAAACTGCTGGGGACCTCAACGATTCATTCCGGCTAAAGACGGAAGGATCGGTGTCGAGGTCGCCCGTTGCTTGAGCGTTTTCGACGACAAGGGGGTATTCTGTCCGCAACTGGAAGATACCTGCTCGCTTGGGTTTGAGGCCGACAGCATCGTTATCGCCATTGGTCAAAAATTGGCCGCCGACGGTGTTCCTGCCGAATATTTTGGAGAAGGGGGGCTACTGGCGGTCGATGGCCTTACCTTTCGCTCCTTGGCAAATAGAAATGTGTTTTGCAGCGGTGATGCGGTCACAGGCAGCAAATCGGTGGTTGAGGCCATGGCCCAGGGCCGCGAAGCGGCGGTTTCCATCGACCGGTTCTTGTACGGCGAAGGCTTGAGCTGGGGAAGGGATTTCTTTGCAGATAACGGTTTTCTTGAACACTATGAGGTGGATCTTTCAAGAGCCAAAGGTCCTGCGCGCGGGGAGCTTCCCAGATGCCCGGTGAAAGAAAGAACCGTGGACCGTGAAGTAGAACGGGTGTTTACTGCACAAGACGCAAGGAAAGAGGCGGAGCGGTGTCTGAGCTGCGGTCGCGCTGCAGAGGTCAATCAGAGCTGCTGGTTTTGTCTGCCGTGTGAAATTGAATGTCCGGTGGATGCCCTGGAGGTTAAGATGCCGTACCTGGTTCGTTAGCCGCCTTTTAAGGTTTTTGGTTTTCAAATCGCACAGGAGCCTTACGTCTCTGTTTGATAAACCAGTATGTCAATAAACCCGCTACGGGAAACACTCCAAGCAAGGATCCTTGCAGCTCCGGATATAACACAATCAGAATGGAGAGTCCTGCCAGAACGATTCGTATGAACAGATCCAGCGGCCGGTTTAAACTGAAGTTTGCCTGGAGGCTGAAAGCAATGCCGATGGTGCCTGCCAGAACAAGCCCGAAGGCCGCCAGTTGCGCAAACCCAGGCTCCAACACCAGTTGGGGCTTGGCAAAAATTGCTCCCATCAGAACAAACAATCCGATACAGAGCCTGATGGCGCGAAAAAGCGTTCTCATGAAGGAAGCATCTGCAATCCTGGAAGCCACAGCGGCCACTACAGATGTCGGAGGGGTGAGTTCTCCCCATACGGCGAGGAAAAAAGCAAAAAAATGAACGACCCACGGATTAACTCCTGTCTTGATCATGGGAGGAGCAATGACCAGGGCCGTGATGATGTAAGTGGGGGCCGGTGGAAGGCCAGTGCCTACCACAGCGCCGAAAAGAAAACCGACAAGGATCATAGTAACCAGATTGACACCGGCGGCCTCCATCAGAAGAAACCCGATCTTCGGTGGCACTCCCGTGATGACGAAAGCCCCGGTCATGATCGATAAAACTGCCAGCAACAGTGCCAGCTCGGTGGTCATTCCGGTAAAGGTGGTGACAAGCCGGCGAAGAGGGACAGCCAGCGTCCGAAAACCCGGGGAACCATGGGATCTCCAATTCGTTATGATCAGCATAAGGCACATTGCAATCAAGATGATAACAAATATCCTGACAGCGGCTATCATTGGCGGTGTACCGGCAAGAGCCATCAGGACGACAAGCCCCACAACAACGGCTCCGTAAGAGAAAATTTTAATACCATCGATAAAATAAAGTTCGGTTTCGGCCAGTGATACGGATACGAGCTTGTCTTTGTAACGAATCGATATCAGGAAAACACTTACGCTCACCCCGGCAAAATAGATCAGTGCCGGGGCATAGCCCCTCGCCACCACATCGAAATAGCTGCGCCCGAGAAAATCGGCCATCAAAAATGCCGATATTCCCATGATTGGCGGCATAAGCTGTCCTCCCAAAGAGGAAGCAGTCTCAATGGCTGCAGCCGATGGGCGTGGCAACCCGCTTGCGATCATGGCAGGGATCGTCGCCGATCCTGTTGTGGCGGCATTGGCAGCGCCGCTGCCGCTTACTGCCGCCACACCGAAAGATCCGATCACAGCGGCCTGAGGCAGTGCATGAAGCGATCTTGCAGCTATTCTAGAAGCCCCCTTGATCAGCGAGTCGACGCATCCGAACGCCCGAAGCACGCTCAGCACCAGAAGAAAGGACCCGATAAGCGTAAGCGCAAGCTGCGGAAGCCGGGAGTACACACCGGTTGTCATCTCCACGCTCATGGCGCTTAATACCCGGCTCCAGGTTAACCCCGGATGTCCAAACAATCCGGGCACCAGCCACCCATAGACTGTATAGAGTATCAGGATCAGGTTGAGGATGAAAAGCGCGAAATACTTTTTCCTGGCAAACTCCATCACCATCGCGAACATCAACCCTCCCATTACCAGATCGGCGGCGCTCCACAGCCCCGCCCGAACCGTCCGAATATCAAAGAATTCCAACCGCATGTAGACAATTATGACCACACAGAGGGCGATATAAACTGCCGCGATCGCATAATTGATCTTAAGCCCGAATTTTGGATAAAAGTCGTTTTTTCGCAATGAATCCAGGGTAAACAGAATGAAAGCTACCGGGATCAGCGTGACTGCCAGCAAGGTGGGTCCTCCGATACCGAACAGGTAATAGCGGAGAAGATACAACGAGAAACAGGCCGCTACACTCAGAAACAGGTATGTCGGCCATGGGCTCACCTGTGTTTCGGAGGTGGATTCTGCAAGGCTTGCGGATGCTTCCGGGTCATCGGTCTGAAGCAGTTCATCGGAAACAACTCCAGGGACCGGCTCGGAAGCACCCGCATCGGATAGGGTGGTTATTTTGCGATTCTGCTGTCCCATTTGGAATCCCAGATACCTTTCTCACGCATCCATTTCGCCAGCCCCGGATGAACCGGTACATACTCTATGGCGGCTTCGACACCCTTGCGCTGCATTGCTGCCATGTCCGCTTTGATCTGTGCGAACCCAGCATCCGACTTTGCAAGCTCGGCTGCCTTCTTCTCTATGATATTCAGCATTCGGTACACATCCGCTTCGGGCATATCCAGCCCGATATGGAAGCCGTAATAGAAAGGCAGATAGAGCACCTTGTCCACATAGACGGATTTCTTAAAGATTTTGGGATCCACCTCGGTAATGCTGAATCCTGTCTGTTTGAGGATCTTAACTTCCTGCTCACTCGGGTTGAGTATGGCAAAGTCCGTGACCAGTGAGGTCTCAATGATCCAGGGGGCAGTGGTAGCCTCGGCGTTTGTGTAAGTGATAAACCCATCGATTCTTCCCTGTTCAAGAAGGGAGCCGACTGTTGCCAAATCGACTTCCACATACTTGTGCTTAACGCCCAACGTTTGAAAAGCTCGTTCAAGTTGGGCCCGCACGTCCCACGGAAGGGGACCGGTGAACACTCGTTTCCCTGAAAGATCACGCCACTGTCTGTACTTTCCTCGATCACGCGAGTGAATTCCAACACCTACCTCAACCGTAAATGTCCAGAAAGATTGAACGGGCTGACGCTTCATCTTGGCCTTGAACCCCTTAAACCGGTTGATGTTGTTGGCAAGTTCATAAAAAGCGATATCAGCCCCATAACATGCATCAAGCTTACCCATGGCGTATCCTTTTACAGATACAATGGCTCCCGGCATCGGAAGCGCTGTGAAACGATAATCCGGCATTTCCCGGTTCAAAAGAGCCGTCAGGTTGACCAGCGCCCGATAGCCTGAAGATCCAACAGCCGATGTGCCCCATTTGATGTCTTTTACCTGCGACCAGGAGCCAGTGGCGCCCATCAGCAGAAGCCCTACCACGATCAATAGTTGCACGTACTTTTTCATCGCTGAATCCTCCTGTTGTTAATGGGTTGATCGATAAAAAAGGGAGCTTCCCCAGAAAACCCCCACTTGTATAAACCATCAATCATCAAAGATGGTTGAGATTTCATTAATAAAATTTATGGGAGTTCCGCAAAAAGAGGAAGTGCTTCAATTTTTAAGCGATTTTTTTAATGACAATGGCTTATAAATTTTGTTATGTCAAGAAAAATAAGACCAGATCAGCAATTCTAGATGAACAATAAAACTCGTTTGATTTCGTCGGATAGCCGGATTTTTGAGCACTCCAAAATCCGATCACCCGGCTCCATAGCAAATTAACCGAAAATTGCTGCCCTATTTAAAGGACTCTCAGATGGCTTTTCAATACTTGATTTATGCTATGCGCAAGATTAAGAAAAACCTTTCAACTGCTGCCTGTAAAAGCTTAAAAGAACATTGTCAGCGCTATCGGGATCTGATCTATTTCTCAATTATTTTATAAAGTTAGCTAAAACCACCGAGCCAATCCTACTCGAATATGGAACCCCCAATAGCGGTTCCAACGAGCCGACGATATCTCTCAAGCAATGACCCCTTCTTAAGTTCTGTGCTCCCAGGAAGGCTCCAATTCTTTCTTCGCCTCTCCAGAACTTCGCAGGAAAGGTTGATATCAATTCTTCTCTGAGGAATGTCGATATTTATGATATCCCCCTCCTCGATCAATGCGATAGGCCCACCAAGGTAGGCTTCAGGGGTGACGTGGCCTATGCAGGCTCCCTGGGTGGCGCCGGAGAAACGGCCATCGGTGATCAGGGCTACCGATTTCCCTAAACCCATACCGATGATGGCTGAGGTGGGTAGAAACGGAGCCTTCGGCTTCGATCAGGTCGGTGTAGCAGACTTTTCTGCCCTGGAAGCATCCTGTGTCCATCGGTCCCCCGCTCACGAGGATAGCCGGGATATTGAGGCGTCCTGCAGCCATAAGCATTCCGGGTGTTACCTTATCGCAGTTGGTTAGAAGCACCATAGCATCAAAGCAATGGGCGGTAATCATCAACTCGATGCTGTCTGCGATCATCTCCCTGCTGACCATCGGCATCTTCATGCCAGCATGGCCGGTGGCTATGCCGTCACAGACGGCGATTGACGGGAATTCAAGCGGTGTTCCTCCAGCTTCTGCTATACCCAGTTTTACCGCCTGATAAAGGGGCTGAAGGTGGATATGGCCCGGCATAAGCTCATTGAAGGAGTTTACCACAGCCACAAGCGGTTTCTTGAGGTGTTCTGGATGCCATCCCATGGAGTAGAAAAGTGATCTGTGGGTCGCCCTGTCTATCCCCTCTGTTATAATGGAGCTGCGAAGGGGACCTCTTTTTTTCTCCTTGCAAGACATTTCTCCTCCGAACAAAATCCTTCTAGATTCCTAATCCAGGGGATCTAATCCAGGGGATAAAGTTTTTTTATCTTCTCCCCCCCAGTGAAACAGTGCTCGGCGGCCGGGTAAGCCCCGGAGCGAACTTCATCCATAAAATTGTTGAAACCCGAAATTATCTCCGGTGCAAGAATCTTATATTGCTTGACAAATTTGGGCGCGAACTTCTCGAAAAGCCCAAGGATGTCATATGCATTAAGATTCTGACCGTCTACAAAAGGCCCTGCACCACAGCCTATAGTGGTGGCACCAACGGACTCTGTGATCACCTTTGCCACCCCGCTTGGAATACACTCAAGAACCATGGCGAACACTCCTGCTTCATCCAAAGCCCTTGCGTCTTCGATGAGTCTTTCGGCCTCTTCTTTTGTACGACCCTGGACCTTAAAACCTCCCAGGGCCGAGGAGCTTTGAGGGGTAAGTCCGATATGCCCCATTACAGGTATCCCGGCCTTTACTATCTTTTCGACATAGGGGGCGAAATATTCACCTCCTTCCATCTTAACACAATCCGCACCGCCCTCTTTGACTATCCTCCCTGCGCTAGCCAAAGCCTGTTCGGGATTGAGCTGATAGCTCATAAAAGGCATATCCCCCACTACCAGGGTATTAAAAGCACCGCGCCTGACCGCTCTGACATGGTAGATTACTTCATCTAGGGTTACAGGGTTGGTCTGTTCCAGGCCTTGAATAACCATCCCTAGTGAATCTCCCACAAGGATCAGCTCCGCCTGGCAGCGGTCAACAAGACGGGCAAAAGGGTAATCGTAGACGGTGATCATCGTCACCTTTTCTGCCCGGGCTTTCATTCCCCTAAAAGAAAGGATGGATGTTTTCTTTTTTTCTGCTTTTTCCATTTTCTCTCCTTCTTCGTGTCTTTTCACAACCCTGTCCAACTGGACCATGGTCTTGAGATTTCTGGGATTACCGTTTTTGGGGATAGCTTGAACTACGCTTACAACGGGTTTACACCATTTAATATTGCAAGCTTAATCGATGTTTAATGTATAAAACATCGCTTCTTCAAAGCGGACAAATCGGAAAAGACAAATTGTACATGGGCTTCAGACTCAGCACAGCATGTTGAAGCCCCCATAAACAAAAACAATCACTTTCTGATAGCTGGGGTGGGTTTTGTTGTCAATATTATTTTTTTATGAGCCAGGGTTGAAATATCAAGGACGATGACGAGAAGATTACTGGCAGCAGTTGCGAATTCTATTAGGGAAGGGAAAAATAAGAAACCCGCCTGTCTGATAATGAAACCATTTTGCCGTCTTCCAATCCTTACTCATTCAAAAAAAGCCTCCATTTGAGTATTTAACAAAATTACCGATCTATGAGTGTATGAATGGATTTAACTCGTTTCCTGATATTGATTCCCTTTTTCCGGAGGATCCCTTTTCCTTGCAGCATTTTAAACAAGAGTGGAAGAAGGCCGACCTGGCTCTGAAACATGAAATGGTCCGGTTAGCCGGGCAGTGGAACCTGGAACAGGGGCTGGAACCGGTTATGATCGGATTGAAAGACTACGTTCGCTCCGTAAGAGAGGAGGCTAAAGAGGCCTTTGAACGGCTTTCGTATCAGGCGGTGCTTCCACCTGAAGGCAGTGATGTGCTTAATGAGGAGATTATTAAAAGATCTGGGCGATTCTCAGCCGTTGTTTACCGCGAGATGTCAGACACCAAGGCGCTGAACCTCATCGAAACGTTCATTCTAACCCTGTTGAGGGTAGGTGGCAGAGGTCCGAAGTTGGCATGGCACTTTTTTTCACGGAACATTATCTCCGAGAATATCATGTTGGAGATGATCAAAAAATTTCCGGAAGAGCTGCAGCTTATTTTTATTCACCAATATACTCTAAATCGGGTTTTAGTCCGCCGGCAATATGTGGGTGCGATGAAGATGTTGCTTGAACAGATTAGCGACTCAAACGCCGTTGTGATATTTCTTGCATATCTGTTCGACCATGACGCTTATCTTGACCCATTTTTTGCTGATTGTTTTAAACGGCTTGAAATCGAAAGGTTTATTCTAGAAAACATCCCGATATCTGACAATCGTGCACATAAAATTAAGGCTATGAAAGCCGCCCTGGTGCTGGGAGGTCCTCCTGTGCGGGATTTCATTCTAAGCCTGTTATCATCAGATGAAAAATCGGCGGTTCGTATCGAATGTCTTAAACTGATTGCCAAATCAAGCATGGCAACAGATGCAGGGATCCTTCAAGCCCTGTATACCCTGCTGGATGACTCTGAAGACCATGTGGTTCTATGTGCGCTTCAAGCAATGGCGGCACTGAAATCACCGGACACAGGACAGGTGGCGGCCGGGCTGTACCGGGATCGGCCCTCTTTGAGGGAAAAAATTCACAGCGCTTTAATCCATTTTGAGTGGGCCGAAAAGACCGCTTTTTTTGCCGACCTACAAGCCCATGAGGCCAATGCAGCAAGGTCTGCTGTTGCCCATGAAATCTTTAAAAAAAACCCTGAAAAGATGATCTGCTTCTTAGAGCAGTATAAAAAAAGCACCAACAGCAATATAAAAGTGGAAGCCGAAAAACTGCTCAAACAAGCTCAATCCATTAAAAAACAGAAACCAGAGGATATCGGCGGGATGGTCCTCCCGAAACATTTCCAACGCCGCACGGCAAAAAAAGGTTTGGTGCAGAGAATTGCGGAAAAAAGACGAAGAAAAGACCTTAAAAAGCGGCTTAGCCGCAATGTTATCGCAAGGGAGGTTTTCTGCGCGGAGGTTCTTTCTGGCTTCGATCTGTCCGGCACCCATTTTATGAATGTGAATTTTTCTGGAGCGATTTTATCGAATGTAAATTTTTCGTCGGCAAAACTGGAGTCGGTTTCCTTCGCCGGAGCTTATCTTGAAGATGTCAATTTTGAAAACGCTTCCCTTGATGCGGTATCATTCGAAAATGCGTTTCTTCATCGAATAACCGCTTCAAACACCACGTTAAACAAATGCGATTTTACAAAAAGCAATATATCTGAAGCGGATTTTGATGGGGCAAACCTGCAGGCTGCGGTGTTTGCCGATGCGCAAATAGCGGAAACCAATTTTTCTCACACCGACTTAAGCGCATCATGTTTTTTGAATGCAGTCCTGTTTAAGACATCCTTCAAATCCGCATGCCTTGACTATTCTGATTTTTCCCTGGTCAAGGCAACGAGATGTGATTATTCCGGCACCGATCTTCTGACCGTAACAGCCCTTGAGGCGGATTTGAACAGCCCTGACCAACGGCTTAGACGCATGTCGATACCCGCGATTTTTTTTGCAAACGACGTAACCCAGATAAACGGGTTTCGTTCCCTGATGCTAAATGAAGAAATGGAAAAAACACATAGCGCATTCATGAATTACAACAACAAGAGGATCGAGCTTGCCATGGATACTTTCTCCGCTGAACAGGCGGATCTTTTTGAATTGATACCCCTGTTGATTCACACCGATCTGGAACTTATCCCTAAGAGTAATCCGATTCGAAATGCACCGGCAGGAATTTTCGGCTATCAACCCTCTTTCAAGGCTCTTCAATTGCTGAACAAATACTTCGACATTCCCGGCTCCGCTCTCATGCGCGAACACAATCCTAAGATCGAAGGACTTTATACCATCGGCAGCGCCGGCACGGTTGCGCAGTCGACTGATTCCGATATTGATTATTGGCTTTGCGTTGATAACGCCAAGCTTGACGATATGCAAACAAAGCTTCTTAAGGCAAAACTGGCTGCCATTGAAAAATGGGCCGACGAGACGTTCAATACTGAGCTTCATTTCTTTGTGGTTGACCCTTCAGCGGTGCGCAAAGATCGTTTCGGGGCGAGTGATCTGGAAAGTTCGGGTTCTGCCCAGGGAAAAATTCTAAAAGAAGAATTCTACCGCACCATGATTCTGGTAGGAGGAAGGCTGCCGCTTTGGTGTGCGGTCCCCTCGTGGACCAATGGAAAGTATTACCGATATCTTATGAAAGTCGCCTCC
Organism: Deltaproteobacteria bacterium; assembly: GCA_019309565.1. Taxonomy (GTDB): domain Bacteria; phylum Desulfobacterota; class Desulfobacteria; order Desulfobacterales; family SURF-15; genus JAFDFZ01. The sequence goes on along the minus strand of JAFDFZ010000018.1, from coordinate 22,131 downwards.
CAATTCCATAAAGACTATCTTGACCTGGGGGACGTTTCTTCCATCCCCAGAGGGGAATATTTTGGGGCCTGTATCTGGCAGTTGCTCAAGAGTTTGAAGAGTCCATATAAGTCTGTCATGAAAATGGCTCTATTGGAAAAGTATATGCAGCAAGATGAGGATACCGGACTGCTATGCAAGCGGTTGAAGAGCCTGTGGGCATTTGAAAAGCATCATCTCGAACAAATGGATCCCTACCTGGTGCTGTTTGAAGAGGTAATGGAGTACTATCAAAGCAAAAAACACGAACCCGCAATTGCCTTACTTAAACTGTGTTTTTTTCTCAAACTCGGAATTCGGTGGATCAAGGATTTGGATGCATCGGTCCTTCCCATAAGGAAAAACGTGGTGCAATATTATCTTGATCGCTGGAATTGGGATGCAGCCAAGGTTCAGGATTTAGGGAGTTTCAGAGAATGGCCGTTTGAGAAGATTTTTATGCTCAGCAATCGTATCAACCAGTTTATGCTGGGAACATACGAGAAGCTGAGCCGATCACTGCAGGAATCAACCGGCGGCACCATACTGATCACACCGGAGGACCTGACGATTCTTGGCCGCAAGATGTTTGTGCAGTTTTCAAAATCCCCCTACAAGGTGGAAAAACTTCCTCTAATCGCCCATGGTAAACACCTCTTCAAACAACTACACCTTCAATATGCAGCCAATGGAAACGCAACGGGGAGATGGCAGCTGGTTCATCTGAAAAGACAGAAACAAAAATCACAGGTTTCCTATGAAATATTAAAAGAACTGGAACGTATCGAAGAGATTGCCATCTGGCTGGTCCGCAATGATCTGTTTACTTCAACAGCATCTCTTAAGCTGATGCCCAATCCCAGCCCTGTAACCTATCAGGAATTAGTCGATCTGGTGAAAAGCCTGCACGATTTTTTTCCTCCAAAAGAAACGGAACAAATCTCCCCACAGGCGCTTCTCGAAAAACCCTTTATATTGAAGCTGTTTTTGGCCGTCAATTTCAGTCTGGATCGAAGATTAAATAAAATCCATGAATATACGGCCATTTATATGACAAGCTGGGGCGAGTTTTTCTGCCGCACTTTCCATGACAAGGATGGGATATGTTTTCTTGAAGATGTGATAACAGCCGCCAGGTGGCATCTGGGGCTGTCATTTCCCAATGAAGTTGTGGGGTTTTACGTTCCCCAATCTCTGCAAAAACGGCTTGGCACAAAAGAACGATGACCCGCCATTTTCCATTTTCTGATGAAAGCCGATTTGGCTAATACCCATAGGTCCCTTTACACACACCTCATATCGATGAAATTTGCCATTTTTAATCATATAGATCTTGAAGATGTTTCAGACTCCTGATAACAGTTGGGCATAAATTCACAATACAGAAGGAGATGGAAAACCATGGCAAAGCTATCGGGAAAAAATGGAAAATCGTCTTTAATCTTATGCAGGACCTCAAGGGGTGTCATTGAAAAAGGAATTCCCATCATCATAAAAGGTGAGGGAACCAGAGTTTTCGACTCAGAGGGCAAGGCCTATCTTGATCTTACATCGGGGGTTACCCGACCGGTTCATGTGGGCCACGGAAGAAAGGATCTGGCTGAGGCAGTGGGAAAGCAGGCGGCGGAGCTTGCCTATTTTACCCCCATGCATTTTACCAATCAGCCGGCCATCGAGCTGGCAGACACTCTATCGACGATAACACCGGATACTGTCAGCAACTTCTTTTTTGTCTGCGATGGCTCAGAAGCGGTTGAATCCGCAATGAAACTGGCCAAACAACACCATTTTTGCCGGGGAGAGAAACACAGGTTCAAGGTGATATCCCGAAGGGGAGCCTATCATGGGGTTACGTTGCTGGCCCTGCGGGCCATGGGAACGGTGTTGTCCATGAAACATACAATGGAGCCTCTGACACCGGGATCGGTCTTTGTGGAATCCCCTTACTGTTATCGATGCCCCCTTCATTTAAGCTATCCGAACTGCGAGCTTGCATGTGCAAGGGATATGCGGCGAATCATCGAATTCGAGGGTCCTGACCATATTTCGGCATTTATTGGAGAGCCGATTCAGCAGGGATTCGGTGCCCTTGCTCCACCTCCCGGTTACTGGGAGCTTATCCGGAAAATCTGTGAGGATTATGGAATATTGCTAATCATTGATGAAGTCATCTGTGGTTTCGGACGAACCGGGCGGTGGTTTGCACTGGAGCACTTCGGGATAAAGCCCGATATCATCACCATGGCCAAAGGGATCTCAAGCGGTTATGTTCCGCTTGGAGCGGTCGGCTGCACAGACGATGTGATCGATCCCATCGATACATTCGAACACATCCACACCTATGCGAACCATCCTGTGTCCTGTGCGGCCGGAGTGAAAAACATCGAAATATTGAAACAGGAAAAATTGATCGAGCGTGCATCTGAAATCGGGGTCTATTTTCTTGAATCGTTGAAGTCGCTGGAAGAGCATTCGATTGTGGCTGAAGTTCGCGGAACCGGACTGTGGCTGGGCATAGATTTTACAGTCAACAAAAAGACAAGAGAGGTGTTTCCCCTGGATCGGTTGTGGAACATCGTCAATCGGGCTCAAGAAAAAGGGCTGATCATCAAATTGATGGGTCAGGCCCTGGAGTTGGCACCGCCCCTTATTATCGAAAAGAGCGAAATCGATGAAGGTGTCAAAATCATACAAGAGTGTGTGGCAGAAGAGGAAAAAGACATGGGCCTTGCCTGATTGCATGCTTCGGGTAATCCAGATCGAAATCGGGATCGCTATCGGAATCGATAAAATATGGGACTTGGACACGAAAAACTCGATGTATATCGCCTTGCGATAGGCTATGTCGCATGGGTTTACGGAAAAGCGAGAATGTTGACCGCCATCCATCGTCCTGCAAGGGACCAATGGCTGCGTGCAAGCCAATCCATTGCGCTGAATATTGCCGAGGGCAACGGTAAGACATCGATGGCAGATCGGAGGCGCTATTTCGAGATTGCTCGCGCATCGGCGCTTGAATGTGCTGCTATTCAGGATGTCCTGGTAGTCAGCAATGGCCTCAACCATAATGAAAGCCTTGAACGAAAAAGTGAACTTGATCGTATTGCCGCAATGCTCAGTCGCTTAGGTGGTCGGGGTTACAGTGTCAAAGAAGATCATGCAGCCTACGGAGATGAACCATCTGATTTCGATTCCGATAGCGATTTCAATCCCGATGAAACAAAACCCCAACGAGCGAATTCAACGGACGACTGACTGCCGCCGCTGATCCTTGCCCTTGAGCTTGAGCGTGGTATATCTGCTTTTACATGAAGCGAAAACGGGGAAAATGGGAAACCCTGGATGGGGTGTTAAACGAGATCTGGAAAATGCTCCAAAGGGGGGTGACGCACTCCATTGATCCGTTTCACCGGCCCGTGCTGGGAACAGCCGGAAAAGACGGCTGCAGCTTGCGAACGGTGATCCTGAGACAGGTCCTTTTGCCCGATCGGATTCTGGTATGTCACACGGATGCACGGGCAGCCAAGGTTCAGGAAATACTGGCGTTCACGAAAGTCAGCTGGCTTTTTTACCACCCGAAACGAAAAGTTCAATTAAGAATATCAGGGCACGCGACGCTGCATACCGAGGATGAATTCGCCGAAAGGCAATGGGCTGAAATGCGGGTAACAAGCCGACTCAACTACTGTGCAACACGACCTCCGGGCACCTGCATCGATCGACCCATGTCCGGGCTGCCGGATTTTCTGTTCAAAAAACTCCCCACGCTTATGGAAACCCAGATCGGGCGCAGTAATTTCATGGCCATCGCCGGTCGAATCGAATCTATAGACTGGTTGATACTGAAGCCGTTGGGCAATCTAAGAGCTCGTTTTTGCTGGGATAATAATGAATTAAGCTCTACGTGGCTGATTCCATAAAAAGTCGACTAACCCGCCTCAACCATGGCCTTGATGACGCCCGAACCCGGCCGGGCCCAGCTCTCGAAATGCTCTTCCAGGGCTTCAAGAGGCGCACGATGGGTTACAAACCCCGATGTAGTCACTTCACCGGCCTGCAGCGCTTCAATCACACGGACAAAATCTTCCCGGGTGGCATTGCGGCTGGCCAATAAGGTGGTTTCACGCTTGTGGAACTCAGGATCGTTTATAGAAATATCCCCTTTGACAAGTCCCACGTATATGAGGCGACCTCCATGGGAGAGATATCCCAGCGCGCGGCCCATTGATTCCACACTGCCGGTGGCATCGAATACCACGGTGGGAAAATCTCCTCTGGTTATCTTCTTAAGTTCAGCCACCACATTGTCGCCTGCCGGAATCGTCTGATCGATGCCAAGTTCGGTTTTGCAAAATTCAAGCCGGCAGTCGCTGATGTCCATTGCGATCAAACGGGCACCAGCCACCCGAGCGAATTGAAGAACTCCCATACCGATGGGTCCGGTACCGATTACCAGCGCATACTCCGAGGGGTGGATATTAGCCCGGCGTACGGCATGAGCGCCGATTGCCAGGCACTCCACAAGAGCGATCTGATCCCAATCAAGGCCATCTGCTCGTACCAGATGATCTGCCGGTATTGAAATATATTCCTTCATGCCCCCGTCTGAATGCACTCCCAATACATTCAGGGCAACACAGCAATTGGTTTTACCGGCGCGGCAGGCGATGCAGCGGCCGCACTCCAGGTAGGGAACAACCGCCACCGGATCTCCCTTTCTCAGCCCATGGTCTCCCAGGGGAGCGGATTCGATCATGCCCGCGAGTTCGTGTCCTAGAATGCGCGGGTATGTAAAATAAGGCTGCTCCCCTCTGAAGGCGTGCAGATCCGAGCCGCAGATTCCGATACGCCGTATTCGCAGAAGGGCTTCATTGGACGCCACAACGGGTCTGTCAAGATCTTCAACTCTTATCTCATAGGGCTTTTGGCATACAGCAACTTTCATTATCTCCTCCCCTTTCTGCCAACATCTATATATCACTGCCTAAAACGGCTCAAGACTCTATACAGAGCTCAAGTTTTGCACCATTAACCCTTTGTGACAAGCCTTAAAATCCTGATTGATCGTAAAAAAATGAAAATAGAGTGTAAGATTTTTAGATATCTTCTTTCTCGGTGAATTGAACTTTCCACGTTCACCGAAAGAATTGCCGGGATCGTTCGATTCATGGCATAAATATTACCGAACACTGCTGATTTGAATCTGGTAAACTTGCTTCTTTATGTCATAGATCTGGGATACGGAATAATCTTTGGACGGATCTATTGTCAAATCCAGGACAATTCGCAGCTTGAACGATTCTTTATGCAGATAGGCTCGGATACGTTGAATCAATCTTCCACCAACGGGAATCAGCCTTCTACCTTTCCATGCTGAAACATTAAAGAAATCGATCACCAACCTTGGGTTATCTCCATCCAGATCGAACACACTGGGTATTGAAAAGCCCTTCAGATGTATACTGACGGTTTCAATGCCCTCTGCGATCTCAACATCAATTCGCCGTACGGTTGTGGTTTTAGCGGTTTTTCCTTTTCGGAGCGTTCGTTGATCAAAGGATTTGAAAACCAGCCTCTTTGTGCTTGCTGCCCAGATCCCTCTTTTTGCAGCACGGGCCTCTTGCTCTGCTTTCCAGAATAATGTCAAATCCATCGCTCGTGGGGCCAGGCTTCGATCCACTTTGGCCATACCGGTTCTGATCATCTCCAGGTTAACATTTTTCCCATCCACAAAGACAACAGCCAGAAGGTGGTTATAGATGTCCAGTCCATACACATGAACCTCAACGTCTTTGTTGAGTACCATGTCGGCCAGATAAAGACGGGATTGACGCTGGAGATATTCCTTGCCGTAACGCGTTCTTTTCCTGGTTGATGCAGGTTTTTCAATACCCACAAGCCTTATCTTGACCTCCATGCCATGGCCCACCGCCTTTATGGTTTCTGCGTCAACCACATGAATAACTCTGTACTGATCCGCTGAGCAGATGGATGCAAACTGCAGCAGACAAACCAGTGGTATGGCAAAGCGGCGAAACACTGTTATTGCATGCCTCTTTCCAATTACGCGTATCATGACGAGGTTTTTGACGATAAGAAGGAAGCGCTTGAGACCATCCCATTGCCATATTATCGATAATCATCGATTTTGCAATAAAATTTAATGAGTCGAGCCTGACATAAATGGTTTTTACCTAAACTGAACGGTTCCAGGTTCAGGGTTAGGGGTTAGGCGGAACGATGAACCGCTTAACCTGGATTTTACCAAAACCAGGTGCCAGCATTTTGCCAATAATGGGCTTAAAAGGCCTTTTAACGGTGAGTATCACATATCGAAAAAACCGGAAATACAAGGTAATGATATGCATCGGTATTGACTGTGGCTGTTTTTGTCCTATTTTTTTATGTCAGGCTTCTGTCGTGCTTTCCTACTGACTTTGTCAACGCCCATGACGGGAGGTAGCTGTGACATTTCCGGCAAGCCCGGAAACAAAGAATCGATATGAAGGAATTAGGAGAGGAACTCTTTTTCATGAATAAGAAAGACCTTGCATATTTCAAAGACCTATTGAGCACCTGGCGCAAACAGCTTTTGAAAGATGGCGATAGAACCGTCGCCGAATTGCTGAGCACGCGGGAGCGAGCTGCAGATCTGGTGGATCAGGCAACAATTGACGACGGAAGAAATTTTGCGATCCGTATTAGGGACCGCGAAAAGCAACTGATAAGAAAGATCGACCAGGCGCTTGAAAATATCGAAAATGGAACATTCGGTATCTGCCAGGAATGTGGGGAGAAGATATCCATCGAGCGGCTCAAGGCAAGACCTGTTGCCACTTACTGCATCGAATGCAAAAAGCAAAAGGAAGCCCTCGAAAGCCTGGTTGAATAGAAACCGACTCTCAAGCTTCCAGGCACTCTATGAAGATACGTTTTGAGCAAAGCTCAGGCACTTCTCCACATATGCCGGCATCTACCCATTACTCTATGGTTTGCCCATACGCTTTAAGCGATTTGCCATCATCCAATGCTTCTAGCAGGCGATCCAATTCAGATTTTGTGTTGTAAGGCGTGATCCCCACACGGATGAGCCCACCCTGATCCGAAAGCCCCAGCCTTTCAACCAGTCGGATGGCGTAAAAATGCCCGGCCCAAACAAAAATACCTTTGCTTCCAAGATATTTGGCCACCTGTTCGGGATGAACCCCCTGGTAGGTAAACGACACCGTCGATGTTCTGGGATGTCCCGCTGGTGGTCCGTAGATAGTTATTCCTTTAATATTCTGGGAAAGTTCCTCAAGTAAATACCGGCAAAGCCCCTGTTCGTATTGATCAAACACGCGCAGTCCGGCAACAATTCGATTCCGACGGCTATCATTCTTTTTCCCAGACTGCTCAAGAAAATCGCCCCCCAAGGTGGCTCCTGCATCGGCAATAAACTCCACAGCCGCTCCCGCACCGGCAATACCCTCGTGGTGAAGCGTGCCGGTTTCCATCATATAAGGCGGCCCCTTAGATTGGGTTCGCAGATTCAAGGGGTTTAGTTTTTCCAGAACGTTCTTTCTCCCGTAAAGCACCCCGATATGGGGTCCGAAGAATTTGTATGCGGAACATAAAAGAAAGTCTGCCTTCAATTCTTGTACATCGAGGGGGCCATGGGACGCATAATGAACCGCATCAACAACCGTGTAAGCACCTGTATCACGGGCCATGTCGATCATTTTTTTAACATCGCTTATGGTACCAACCCCGTTGCTGGCATAATTTAAAGCCACCACTTTTGTCTTTCGGTCAAGCTTTCTTTGATAATCCGTCATATCAAGGGTGCAGGAAACCGGGTCCAGGGCCACCTCATCGACCAGAATCCCCCTGTCCGTTAGTTGCAACCATGGTCCTCGATTGGCCTCATGATCGATTTCCGTAATCAAAACCCTATCACCTGTTTTCATTTCCCGGCACAGAGTCTGAGCAAGGAAAAAGTTAAGGGTAGTCATGTTGGCCCCGAAAATCACTTCATCCCATGTGCAGTTGAAAAAATCCGCAAAAATCTCACGCGCATTCTGAAGCATGCTGGAAGTGCGTTGTGCCGTATCAAATTCGGTTCCCACATTCGCATTCATGTTAACAAGGTAATCCGCAATTGCATCTATCACACGGGCCGGCACCTGATATCCTCCGGGACCGTCCAAATAGGCAATGGGATAGCCGTTGAATTTTCTTTTTAACGAAGGAAACTGCTGTCTTATATCTTCCAGTGAAGGTGTATTCATTTCTTAACCATGGCAACAGGCACCATTTGCCGTTATACCGGCAATTCTCGGTTAACTCCGTTGTTTGAAAGACGACTCAAAAGGCGCAGTCCTCTGGTGCTGATAAATAATCCCTACGGGCCATTTTACTATGTGACCTATGCAACTGTGGGCTGAATGTGAAACGGTTTATAATTCGCTCAAACAACCACCTACTTCGAAATGGCGACCGATCCGGCTTATGGCCTGGATTTAACCGAGAATTGCTGGTTTCATAAGTCCGGTAGCCCGGTATGCAGGGACTAGTATTCGCTTAAGAACTCTTCCATGATGTCTATGCTTTGTTTTTCAACCACCTTTTCAAAGATTTTATCCTTAACACCCCGTGGAAGCAGTTCAATGCTTTTTGTGGTTGATGCATCAAACTTCGCTGTGGGGAAGACATTCAGGATTTTATTCTTTTGTTCCTCGTTTGCATACACACGAATCACTTTCAACCCCGCCAGCATCTCTTCGCACATATCAGCCAAACCGGCTTGCTGCAATTTTTCATACCGCTCTTCATTGACCCAAATATTGATGGGATATTTTTCTTCAGTCATGATTCCACCTCCTCCTAGGCGCTCAATTCAGGGATTGAAAAAACAGGGGTTCTCTTTTCAAGATACTCCTCGGTAACAAACGGTGAGCCGAATCCGTACTTGTCCGCGCATTCCATTACCAGGTCAAAAACTTCAGGGCGGAATATGAGCCGTGGCGGTTTCACCCCGTCCATCACGATGCTTCGAATCAACGTTCCGCTGAACTTCTGCCATTCGTTTCTATGATTGCAAAGGCCCTCGGAGGTGATCTCACCACAGTGGGGGCAGTACAGCCAGTTCATGGAATAGACCGGTGTGATGGCCAGTTTTTCTTCCGGAATGCTTTGAAGCAGACGATGCGCGTCGTAAGGATCGTAATAGTCCCCCACTCCGGCATGATCCCTGCCGAACATATGATGAGTAAGCCCAAGATTTACCCTAATACAGGCATGAAAAACCGCCTCCTTGGGGCCGGCATATCGCATATCCCAGAAAGTTAAGGATGTCATATGGTTATGATCCCCGAAATAGCCTGATTTCCGGAGCTCATCGTGTGTAAGAATAATAGCCTCGTCTATATAATCACCTTTCCGCTTCTCGCCTATGATGGCGTTTACCAGAACCCCCACCATCGGCCTTTCGATGGGAAGCCCGGCGTAGGTCTGTGCCCAGGCCCCTTTCATGAGCCATTCATGACCTGTATGGGGAACGTTTCGTGTCTGGTGAACAACGGTGCATTCCCAACCTTTTTCTTTAAAGCGCTTCCGCATCTCCAGCGGGGGAATAAAGTAAGGTTCAAAGGGTGGGTTGATCCTGGGCCTGGTGACAAGGGTGATCTTTCCGCCGAGAAATTTTTCTTTGTATTTCATGGTTCTTGCGACACCCGGGTGCTTTTCTTCTGCGGTGCCATAAACAGCCTTGCACATCTCAACCATATCATATGACCATATTTCCTCAATTTCGAATATGGCCATTGGATTGTCCTGATATGTTAAAAGCACCGAACTCCCCTCCTTGATCCCGTAATCGGAGATCTCCTGTTTGCTCATATCAAAAAGAATCGGTATGCTCCAAACGGTTCCGTCTGCAAGTTCCATCTTTTTGCATACGGCATCGGCGTCTGCTTTACCCATGAATCCTTCCATGGGCGTAAACCAGCCGTAAGCGAGGTCAATGACTTCGTTTGCGATCTGGGCGGTAATGGGTACGGCCGTGAGCCCTTTAATTTTCTCCTTTGCTTCTGAGGGTTCCAAGATTCTTTCAACGATCTCTTTTCCACCATGTCCTATCTCTGCCATCTCCTTTCTCCTTTCATTCTTGCTCACATATTGTTGAATTTAAGTGCTTAGCCCCAATTAGGCGCATAGAAACATCATATCGACAATCAGTTATCGTTATTGAAAAAACAAAATGATTGGAATCTAAAAGATAATTCCAAGAGAGTCAAGAAATTTGCAATTACCGGCACCGAAAAGATGTCATCTTTGGGACAGTGGCCACCAAAGGCCGGGTAAAGCATCGGCCAAGGGCCTTGTAAAAACCTGCTGGCGGCTTTAAACTATCAATCAACCGGTTTTGGTCCCTTCTGGTAATTGCCCAGTATCTTGAAAAATTCCGTTTTTTCTTTTAGTCTCTCCAGTACATCCCGGCAACATGGATCTTCAATATCCATTTCAACATCAACATAAAACATATATTCCCAGGGCTTGCTGTGGATGGGTCGAGATTCAAGCTTGACAAGATTGATCTGTTTTTCGGCAAAAATTTGAAGGGTCTCATACAAGGAACCCGGCTTATCGCTTACGGAATAGATCAATGACGACTTATTCTTGGGTCCCTTTAGAAAATCATTTTTTGAAATCACCACAAAGCGGGTAAAATTTCTGGGATTTGTCTCTATTCCTTCTTTCAATAGGGACATTTGAAAAAATTCAGCCGCTTCTTTGCTGGCAATGGCCGCTTCGGAAAAATCCTTGTTTTCTTTTAAGCGAAGAACACTGCTTGCCGTATCCTTGGATGCCACCAGATCCCAGCGGGGATGACTCTCTAGAAACCGCTTGCACTGCTCAAACACCTGGGGGTGAGAATAGACACGCTGAATTCGGTCCAGAGAGGCTCCCTTGTGGCCGATGAGATTATGAACCACACGCAGGGTTAACTCTCCAACAATTTTCAAATCGTGCTTCAGCAACAAGTCATAATTTTCATGAATGCTGCCTGTTAATGAATTCTCTATAGGCACCACCCCCATGGACACACCGCCGTTCTCTACGGCTTGGAACAGGTCCGTGAAATTCTTGTAGCTTATCAGCGGTGGATCGTTTCCAAAAAACTGCACACACGCCTTATGACTGAAGGAGCCGGGGACTCCGGCGTAGGCGATTTTCTCGGAGACCTGTCGGCCGCTATCAAGCTTATGCAGTGTGGCCGCCTTTTCCAGGTAGGCGTAATCCAGCTGTTTTCCTACCACCGGGGCAATGACATAAAGATCGCGCATCAGCTGTTCAAATTGTTCCGGATAGAGACTCTGCGGTCCGTCTGATGCGGCGTTGGCGGGATCGTTATGCACCTCGACGATCAACCCGTCGGCACCCGCCGCAATGGCCGCTCGTGCCATGGGGCTCACTTTGTCGCGAAGTCCGGTGGCATGGCTGGGGTCTACGATAACCGGCAGATGGGTTAACTTTTTCACCACCGGCACGGCGGTAAGATCCAGGGTATTGCGTGTGTAAGTCTCAAAGGTTCGAATACCGCGCTCGCATAAAACCACCTGTTCATTGCCCTCGGAGAGGATGTATTCGGCGGCCATAAGCCACTCTTCGATGGTTGCGGACAATCCACGCTTTAACAAGACCGGTTTGCCTATGCGCCCTACACATTTGAGCAGTTCGAAATTCTGCATGTTGCGTGCACCCACTTGAACCACATCCACATATTTCATTATCAAATCAGCCTGGTTGGGAGAAACCATTTCGGTTACGATTCCCATGCCGGTTTCCTTTCGAACCTCGGCGAGAATCTTCAACCCTTCTTCACCCAGGCCCTGAAACGAATAAGGTGACGTTCTGGGCTTGAATGCGCCTCCCCGGAACAGGACAGCCCCACAGCTTCGGACCGACCTGGCAATGTCGAGCGTTCGTATGCGGTCTTCAACACCACATGGACCTGCAATTATTACCAATCGATCTCCTCCGATGGCCACATCTCCCACGTAAACCACGGAGTCTTGCGGATGTAGTTCGCGGCTTACCAGTTTATAGGGCTTGGTGATAGGGATAACCTTGGCCACCCCTGGAATGGTTTCATAATACCGAATGTCCTTCTTTACTTTCCCAACAACTCCTATGATTGTTTCTTCTACGCCTTGAATTTCCCGAAGCATACAGTTTTCCGATCTAAGCTCCTCATCCAGGCGATCTCTTTCTTCCCTTGTAATGGATTTGCTTAAAACCAAAATCATGGCTGACCTCCTGATGACACATTTCTACGAAAAAAACCCCGAGGTGTTTCCTCGGGGTTTTCATTTCTGCTTCACCCCGGGGGATTTGCCATCCGCCCGGGCTTTGAATCCATGGAATCTAAGTGCGAGCCTGGGCAGGGGGCGCAAAAAAACTAAAAAAGCCAAAAAACTGCCCAACCTCAACGTGCTTTGTCTGAAATCCTGTCATAACTAACCGCTCTTATCTACCCAATCCGATGTGTCTTGAAATAAATTAATCAGTATTCTATGGGCCTTTATGAATGTTGTCAACGGTTTTTTATCCAACTTCAGCCATTCCGAATCACCCTTCTCGAAATTTGCTATTCATCTACTATGATATTATGGTATATTTTGACAATTCCGGGCATAGATATAAAAGGAGGCAAACGATGATTGAATCCTTTTGTTTCGGAACTCTTGTCATAGACGGAAAAACTTATACTTCGGATCTTATCATTTACCCGGACGGTCGAATTGTCGATGCTTGGTGGAGAAAAAGCGGGCATCTGCTTACGATCGAAGATATCGACGAACTGATTCAATCACAACCCGATGTCATCGTCGCAGGAACCGGTGTTCATGGTTATATGAAACCCGACGATCACCTTAACAGGCTGTTAAATAGAAAGAAAATAACCTTTATTGCAGACAAAAACGAGCTGGCCATTAAGCAGTACAATTCTCTTTCACAAAACAAAAGGGTAGGGGCTTGTTTTCATCTGACCTGCTAAATGGGGGAAGCGTCTGTTCGATGAAAATCAAAGTTCAGAAACCCAAGAATCGTTTCGAACCTATCACTGATAGGCAAAATCGAAAACTTCATGTTCTGGGCAAAACGAAATCCCCTTCAGAGAAACATCTGTATCAGATGGTTGAGGATTTGATTGGGATTCCATCCATCAGCGCTTTATCAAAACAGGAAGCGTCGCTGATTATCAAAAAAATGGACCGATCCAATTCTTTCAGCATAAAACGCCCTACGTGTATTCAACACAGAGCCCCTATAGGCAATTCCAATTTACCAAACCTATCCCATATTCGGGGGATTCGTATGATTGCCCGGGAACTTGGCTGGGATAAAGACCACCTGAAAAACTGGCTAAAAAAATATATGAAGGCTTCAAGCATCAGAGAGCTGGACGCCGAAACGGCGCGGAAAGCCTTTATTGGTATGAAAAAGATTCAAAGCTACAAAGAAAAGAAAAAAACAGGCACTACAAATTCATAACAGTTAAACACCAAATCAATTTACCCACAACTGTAAGGAGGTTAAAATGAACCCGAACACATTCAACAAGCTCGCCTATGTTCTATTGGGCATAACGATCGCCGTCTGTTTTTTTCTACTCACCGGATTCAGGTTACCTGGACCACCGGAGCCTGTTGGCAATTACCAGTTTTTCAAAGAAAAGGGCAGTTCGGGCATCTGGGTATTTGAACCGGAAACCGGAACCTCCAAATATTTCGATCTGGAAAACGGACAGGTGATCATCAACTCATTTCAGATGGACAGCATATCGGTAAAAACGGATGTAAAAACAACGAGATCGAAAGGATAATCGCCGGAGAATCGGGCGGTAGCCCCTATTGAACCGGGCGCATATACAAGAAAATATAAAAGGTGAATCATGTTAAAAAAATTGGCAAAAAAACTGTTCAGCGGTGGCCTTTCGATACCCTCCCAGAATGGCTTTTTCTTGAAAGTTCGCTGCTCATCGTGCGGGGAGATGTTTAACCTTTATATTAATAAGTCTACCGACCTGCTGCAGGAATTCGATGATGAGGGAAACACCAGCTATACGCTGAATAAAGAGATCATCGGCAGCCGTTGTCGAAACCTGATCCATGTAAAAATGGCTTTTGACGGCTCAAAAAAACTACTTTCAAGGGAAATTGCCAATGGAGAGTTTTTAGAGGATTGAGCCTCTTCTATGGTTTTCATGGCTTCGTTTACGCTTGACAAATAGAAACGAAGACCTAAAATGAATAAAATTTTTCCATAAAAGAGGCTACCGTGGATTATCTATTTTCTGAGTTTCGAATAAAAGGCGTTGAACTTAAAAACAGAATCGTCATGCCGGCCCTGGCCTCCTTCCTGACCGAAGAGGCGGGGCGGATCACCGAGCGGACCATTGAACATTATCGACGAAGGGCAGCCGGCGGGCCGGCTATGGTCATGATGGAGGCTTGTGCGGTATCTGCCGAAGGGATCGTCTCTGCCAAACAGACTCGGATATATGATGATCAACACATCGAGGGGCTTGCAAAAATAGCCCGAGTAATCGAGTCGGAAGGAGCCATCCCCGCTGTTCAGCTTCATCACGGAGGCAGGCAAATATCTCCCCGAGTGATCAAAAGAAAACCGCTTGCTCCCTCTGCGCTGCCGTGTCCCACGATTCGAGCCGAAGTTGAGCCTTTAACCGTTGAAGGAATCCAGCGGCTTGTTCAACTGTTTGGCGATGCCGCCCAACGGGCAAAACAGGCAGGGTACAAGTTAATCGAAATTCACGGAGCCCATGGATATCTGATCAACCAGTTTTTATCGGGTTTCTCAAATATCAGACAAGACCGTTACGGGGGAGATGTCTTTGGCAGAACCCTGTTCGCTAAAGAGATTGTCGAGGAAATCCGAAAACGGGTGGGAGAGGATTTTCCCATTTCTTTTAAAATCAGTGCTCAGGAATTTGTACCCAACGGCCTTACCGTTGAGGAAAGCATCAAGATTCTGAAGATTCTTGTTGAAGCAGGCATTGATATTGTTCAGATATCGGCCGGTTGCGATGCCACACCGGAATGGATCTGCCAGCCCATGTTCATGGAGAAAGCCTGCCTGGTGGATTCCGCACAGCAAACAAAGGCGGCGCTGAATATTCCGGTGATGGCGGTAGGACGCATCAATGACCCCGCGGTGGCAAACAGAATTATCAAGGAAAACAAGGCGGATCTTGTCTGCGTTGCAAGAGGGCTGCTTGCAGACCCGGAGATGCCAAAAAAAGCCAGGGAAGGACGACTCGAGGACATTCGCGTGTGCATTGCCTGCAACACGTGTATGCAATCCATATTTCGTAAGGGCCGTGTGGAATGCCTGGTGAATCCCAGTTTGGGCCGGGAGGCGGAAATGGAGATCCGTCCGGCCGGGCAACCCAGGAAAATCCTGGTTATCGGTGGCGGCCCGGCAGGCATGAATGCGGCCTGGGTTGCTGCAAAAAGAGGACACGATGTACATTTGTTTGAGAAAAACAACGCACTTGGAGGGCAATTGATTCCCGGAAGCATACCCGAATATAAGAAAGAAGTTCGAAGCCTGATTAGATTCCAGAAGCGGCAAATGGAAAAATTCGGTGTAAAATGCTATCTCAACCAGGAAGCGACGCTGAGCACCATCAAAGAAATGAATCCGGATGTCGTTATTGTCGCCACAGGTGCCGTGCCCTGTCCCCCGCCGTTTGAAATTCCGGACAACGATATTGTCGTTCCCTTAGAAGCGGTGCTCAATGGAAACGTGCCTGTTCCTAAAAGGACGGTGATCATCGGTGGAGGCGCTACGGGCTGTGAGCTTGCCTTGCATCTGGCTCGGTCAGGATCGTCGGTTACCGTGGTGGAGATGCTTCCTAAAATCGGCAGCAACCTTGAGGCAATGACACGGAAAATCCTTATCCGTAAACTGAACGAACATGATGTCAAAATAATGACCGAAGCCAAACTGTCTAGTGTGGAAAACAACGGAGCGAGGGTCGTTGATAAGGACGGTGTCGAATGGTTTCTAGAAGCAGATGCCGTTATCGTCTCAATCGGCTTCCAGCCAGATTCCAGCCTATACGAACAAATCAAATCTTCGGGGTATGAGGTTTACCAAATCGGGGACTGTGTCGAGCCAAGGAATGCAAAAGACGCCATCTATGAAGCAGCTGTCTTAGGTCGAACCATATAGATCATCATGCTCCATTTCAAGATGCAACCTATAACCGAAGCTTTTCTGATTCCCCGAATCATCAAGAGGAGGTAATGAAATGACTGCAAAAGTTCCGAACCGCAATGACGCGTGGCATTTGCTTACCAAGTATAATAAAAGCCAGGGACTGATTAAGCATGCACTGGCAGTAGAGGCGGTGATGCGTTATTTTGCCAGGAAAAGAGGCGAAGACGAAGAAAAGTGGGGCATTATCGGTTTGATACATGACCTTGATTACGAGCAGTTTCCGGATCAACACTGCAAAAAAACCGCCGAGATTCTTAAAGAGAACCACTGGCCGGAAGAATATATCCGAGCAGCCGTAAGCCACGGGTGGGGAATATGTACGGACGTGGAGCCGCAAACCGAACTTGAAAAAGTGCTATATGCTATCGACGAATTAACGGGACTGGTAGTCACCTCGGCATTGGTGCGTCCTTCCAGAAGCGTAATGGATATGGAAGCAAAATCGGTTAAAAAGAAATGGAAAGACAAACGTTTCGCCGCCGGTGTGGACAGGTCCATTATTGAGAAGGGAGCTCAGATGCTTGAAGTGGAGTTGACCGAGCTCATCAGAGATACAATCATGGGCATGAGAGAGGTGGCAGATGACATCGGCCTGGGGTTAAGGTAAAACCCCCCCGGAAGGCGCCGCATCCCTTCCGGGGGTGTGAGAGACGATCAGGGCATCCATTTTGACTTAAGTTGGAGGGAAACTAAAGTGGTTTTTTGGAAATAAGATGCCGTGACCGTTTTGGGACATCGCCCGAAGGCAATGTCTCCGTCCTGCCTGTAAGATCTGTGATTAACACAATATATAGTCATTTGTCAAGAAATAAATTCAATATCTTGGGATTTATCTGGATAACTGCAAGAGTACCAAATGAAATAACAGGCAACCATTGAAGCATGCTTAAAAAGATTTCAGCATAAATTGCAGAGAAGACCCGTTATTTAAGGGCTGCAGGCATATGTTTTCTTTTATACTTCACAATACAGGCGCGCGTACTCAGCTCCTGCTGTCTTCTGCACAGCATGAAAGCGATTTTTCTGATGTCCTGACAGAAAGGACAGTCCGGGGAATCGATCATTATGGGCCGAAGTCTTGCCAAGGCCTTACCAACTGCATCGTCATCTCGTATGGTCATTATCACTGCGGTATCGATGCTCAGATATTCTTTCAATAGTTTCTTTATGACCTCGCCTGCCTTGATGTCATTTTCCGTCCTCAGCCTGTTGATCACCACAATGGGCCTTAGCCGTGCCAGCATTCTTTTGGCCGAATCAGAGATTGAGGGATCGAGCAGGCAGGCCTCTTGAAAAAAACCATCAACCGTCTTTAGGTGAGAATGGTTTTCCGATTCCATCGCCCGGTTTAAAAGTTCAAGAAGCTGAGTGCTTCTTTTTTGTTTAAAAAAAAACGTAAGGCGTCTGAACACGGCTGATTTGATAAAACTATAAACGTTCAAAAGTGAGGGCACCTCTGCGGTTGTCACCAGCAGTGACTGCTGAGCAATGATTGAAAAATCCACCACGTTATGAGATGCGCCCGGCGCAAGGTCAAGCAATACCAGATCACAGTTCAATGAGGAGAGATGCTGGATGAGTTTTACCTTCCTCTGATAGGGCATATTGGCTATGCCCGGATCATCTCCCCCGCAGATAATACCCAGATCACCGAGAGGAGTTCTCAGGATTACCTCGTCCAGAGTTTCGACACGGTTCTGTGTAAAGTCGCTGAGGCTTTTGGGTGTGGCCTTTATGCCGAGAATCGCATGAAGGTTTGAAGCACCAAGATCGAGATCAACGGCGACAACCTTTTTCCCCATTCCGGATAGTGCGATAGCAAGATTTGCGGAAATGGTGCTTTTGCCAACTCCTCCCTTCGGCCCGAGGATGGCTGTGATGTTTCTTCTCTTATCCACTGAAAGGCAACAAAGAAGGCATTAACCGTTTTATTGGGTCAAAAACTTAACAGATGTGTCAAGCTTCTATATATGTGGTGCATAAAACAGATACTGGATGTCGGATACTGGCCTCCGGCTCCTAGGGGTAAGCCTACGCCTCGAAGAGATGCTTGATGAAATAAGGAAGTAATCTTTTTATATATCCAGCAGTATCAAGCATGGAGTATCCGGCATCAGCCCGGTTTTTCAAAGGCCGTGATTTAATGCAAGCAGTCACTTGTAGGTTTGAGGCTAAGCTTCCCTATTTTATTTTATATTCAACAGACTTTTCAGGGTTTTTTCAAGCGAATCGTTCCCGGCAAACAGCTTCTTCTTCCGCAATAGAATCTCCTTGGCTTTTGTGGCAATGAGTACAGGATCAAGCGGGTCGGGAAGACAGAGGGTTTTACGAATTCGAGGCCCTTTGAATCGGTCTATGACACAGTCCTCCCCGAGCACCATCGTATTGGTGTGCTTCAATGTCTGGCAGATGCTTCTCAGATGATTTATTTCTTCCTGAAAGCAGCCTTGGGTGTCAAAGATCACCACCGCTGGCGCATGCTTGGCGATGATGTCACCTGCTGCCAACATATGGTTGTAAACCCCACATTCAAGGCCGTTTCTGTTCAATACTTTTTTTATAATTTTACCCCTGAGCACATCTGCTGTGAAAAGGAGAATCCTGTCAGCCACCTGTCGCCTTCTATCCTGCCTCAGTCATTGCCATGATCAATGCCCCTTTGGCGGTCGTATTCAGGGGATCTCCGGCCAAGCGCACCTCAGAGATTCCTACAGGCAGATTGATCTCTTTCAGCTTGCTTGCAAATTTTTCTTTACACCCTCTAGGCATGGCGGTTCCCCCGCTTAAAACGATGGGAATCGAAGTGGATATCTTGGGAATCTTATCCGTGGAGATCATCACCCGCCTGAGGGTTTCAAGAAGTTTGAAGATGATTTCGTCATAGAAGATGTGCAAAGCGGTAGACACCCGATCGGCGGGTTCTTTTGAAAGATCCAGCTCCTCTTCTTTTATCGCCTTGATCCTTGATGCCGGCTCGCCGACGGCTTTTCCAACCATAGAATCTATGTAGTCTCCGGCCATCTGAATGCTGAACGTGATCACCGGAAACGAGAGGTATGAAAGGCATACATTGCACATCCCTCCCCCCATGCTGATGCCGATTCCGGTGTAATCATCTTCTGAAAGCTCTGAGAGAACCGTGGCCATTCCCTCATTGATGGATATGGGAGCATAGCCAAGCTTTTCAAGAAATCCTTTGACCACCGACTCGTGATACACAACGGAGCCGGTTCCTTCGAATGGAGTGCCTGGAACCGAGAAACACAGAATTTCACCGGGCTTTTCCGGGCCGGGGATAAGTGAGCTCACAATGGCTTCGATGACTTTCAAACCAACATCTTCCTTGGGGCTCAAAAACCCGTCTTCCATGGGTCTTCTCGTGTTCACGTTAAACATGTTGGCGAAGCTCTGCGCGGAGTCTCCAATAATGAAAAACTCATGCTCGTTCTCGTAGTACTTGATCTCTTTTTGACTGAGGATGTTCTTGGCAAACTTTGCATTAGGAACCGTAAAGAATGCATTCAAATCTTTAACGGAATACACATAATTGTGCTTGTTTTGCGCAGCCACGATATGGCTGGTTCCGATGTCCAGACCCACGGGGCCCTTTGGTTTTCTTGGCTCGCTGTCATTTCCTTTCTCCTTGGTACCCACAAGCTTTTTTGATGCCTCGGAGGCCCTTTCGACTCGTTGCTCAGCCGAAGGCCGGCTGCTCGAGCGTGAAGAATCCTTGCCAGAAGGATTCACTCCCCCCAAAGTGCTCAATTGATCGTGGGTGTTCACATAATCGTTAGCATCATTCATTGTTTATCTCCTCCTAAGTGTTATGCGTTACTTTCCCTCTGCCGCTATTTTTGAATGGGTGTGTTGCAAGGTTTGTGCCATGCTTTTTGATTTGAAAGTATGCTTGAACAAGAAGCAGTAAACCATCTACCGACTTAAGACCGTTCAGCATCCCCACTACCCTTGCTCTATGAAGTCTTGAACCTTCGGGCCCTTGCACTGATGCCTTTCTATACACTGCGTCATAACAAACTGCGCATTCATCTTTTGTAGCGTTGATTTTAATAATCCAGTATAGCGTTAAACATGCTGGACGCTGTGTATGTATGCGCAATGACTCATGCCGTTCTGTATATTTGTCACAATTCCGATTTGTGGACAGGCTGCTAAGTTCAATGGAGAATAATCAAGGACAAACGGCCGTTCTGAATTTGACAGGGCAATGTCTTAATTTTGACAAGATTTTATGATGGCGGCATCATAGTCCCTACCCTGTTTGCAGCACAACGGGATTCCCTTGCTCACCGTGAATGCCTGTTGCAGAGTATGGAACATGCTCCATAAACTCGATCCAGATCGGCAATGCAGCCCGTGCACCGGTTTCGTTCTTCCCGATGGGTTCATGATTGTCTTTACCCACCCAGACTCCGACGGCAAGTTTGTGGTCGAATCCCACGAAAAGGGCATCAACGTTTCTGTTCGTGGTGCCGGTTTTGCCATAGACCATACGGTTAAGGCGCAATGCCTTTCTGCCGGTACCCTCCATAACCACGGCCATAAGCATTTTGCGGATTTCCGATAGTACAGATGGATGAATAACGGTTTCTTTTTTACCGTTTGGCTCCCGCAGGGATCGGGTGCCTTCATCGATGATCCTTTCGATACATTGCGGTTCCACCCGTTTGCCGGACGCAAGCACGGAATATGCCGAGACCAGTTCCAGCAATGTTGTCTCCGATGCTCCCAGGGCAGAAGGATAAACGGGATAGATCTTGCTGTGAATTCCCAGCCTCTTTGCTGTTTTAACAACATCCTGTATGCCCAGTTGTAACGCAAGGTTGACGGTGGCAGCGTTAAGGGATTTGGCCAGCCCCTGGGTTAGCGTGACCCGGCCTAAGTACCGCCCGGTGTAATTTTTGGGTGTCCACGGTTTTGGATCGTCTTCGGTGGTTATAGTAACGGGTCTGTCTTCTATTACAGAGTCGTGGTGGTATCCTTTGAGCAGTGCCGTTAGATACACGATGGGCTTAAATGCCGATCCGGGTTGACGCAACGCCTGGGTGGCTCGGTTGAACTGGCTTTTTTCATAATCGGTTCCACCTACAAGGGCTCGTATTTTTCCTGTTTCGATTTCGATCGCGACCAGTGCGGCTTGTACATCCTTCACCCCCCGCGAGTTGAGTTCCTTTACTCCTTTGCGAATGGCTTGCCTGGCTATTTGCTGCATTTTATAATCAAGCGTGGTATATATTTTAAGACCACCGGTAAAGAAAGAGCTGTTCCCCCAATCGCTTCTTTAATATGCCAACGCAGTAATCAACGAAATAAGGTGCTTTGGAAACTCTACCAAAGTATTTATCAGGCAGGGGCTGTTTTGCTGCCAGTTGAAACTGCACTTTATCTATGACACCGGTTTTCAGCATTCGCTCTAGGACATATTTCCTTCTCAGCCGGCATTTTTCCGGATTCCGGAAGGGGGAATACCTCGCAGGCGATTTGGGAATACCTGCTAGCATTGCCCCTTCTGCAAGGGTCAGCTGATCGACTCCCTTTCCGAAGTAGGCTTCCGCTGCCGCCTGTATACCATATGCCCCGGAGCCGAAATAGGCCTGGTTTAGATAGAGTTCCAGGATTTGATCTTTGGTAAACTTTCTTTCCAGTTGAAGTGCGATTGCAATCTCTTTGATCTTGCGCACAATCGTTTTTTCAGGGGTAAGAAAGATCATCTTTGCAAGCTGCTGGGTTATGGTACTGCCCCCCTGCTGGTATTCGCCGGCTTTGATGTCCGCATAAATAGCGCCCATGATCCGTATCGGATCG
>JAFDFZ010000242.1 GCA_019309565.1 Deltaproteobacteria bacterium | reverse complement strand
AATCCTAAGACGCCCCACGCCTGCTGCAGCAAGGTAATATGAAGAGATGGAGCCAAGTCCTCCCAGTCCGGCGATCATAACCACAGCATCGGCCAGTTTGCGCTGGCCTTCAACTCCGATCTGCGGCAGGGAAAGCTGGCGGATGTACCGACGCCTTTGCTCATCGCTTAGTTTATCCACAGCTAAGTGCTATATTTCGCAAATACTATAATGTAATTTATTCCGATCATATTAAAATAATTCACCGCAGAGCCTCAGAGAGCGCAGAGAAAGTTGTCATTTTTTGTTTGTCGTTGAAACACCGACAAACAAAAACCACCATGCCTCCGGCAATCGCCTCCTAAACAAATTCTACCCGACAGGGTTTGGATTTATTCCTTTTCGCTACTTCTCAGGCGAAAAGGAATAAGAAAAACATCCTCCGTGAACTCTGTTGTCTTGAAAGAGCAAAGTGAATGGCCGGTGAGTCAAAATATTATAATACTTCACTGTATCTATGAATATGTGTACTAAGGCAGATACTCTTTTGCCCACTCGATATCAAGCTCTGCCATGCAAGCCTCGGTCGGCACCCCCTTATCGTTCCAGCCAAGCATCTGGTAATAGGCCTTTTTGGTTTTTTCAAACTTTTCAGACTCAACCGTATGGCCCTTAATAGCCCCTTCCTTAAACGGTGTTGCAAATCGCTCGGGCAGCCGATCATCTGCATCTGAAAACCCTTCTCTTAGATTGAAAATACGGCACAGCGCCAGGCTTCTCTCCACGCTCTTATGCAGCCGATAGGTGGTTACCGGCCATCCTGTAGCCCCTCGAACCAGTTCTACCAGCTGATCAGGTGAGTAGGCGACAAAATTGCAAATACCAAGGAAATGACCGATTACCCGGGTCCATCCCATCTGATAAAGGAATCGGGCTTTATGTGCGCCAAGTTCGGTGGGGACAATGGGTTGTGAATAATCCATCATGTTCCAGTTCTTAAGCAGTCTACCTTCCTGTGCAAACAATGTATCGTGCACACCCGAGTTATGATCCGCCCCCGTGGCAGTGACCGCCATATGCAGCCCAAGCGCCTTTTTTAAGCGAGGTTCATGCATTGGAAATTCCAGCCCTTTTACATGCACAGCACAGGCTTCTGCACCTTTGCCGATTTCTTCGGAAGCTTTCTTTACACCCTTTGCCAGGATATCTCCAAGCCCTTTTCGGTTGATGATGTTTTCCAGCAGGCTCACCATGGCCGATGCATTTCCGAAAGTCAGTTCCAGACCGTCTGTTTCCCGGGTGCTTAAGATTCCATTCTCAAAGCATTCCATGGCAAAAGAGACGGCCATTCCAGCGGAAATGGTATCCAGACCATAGCGATTGCATAAATCATGGGCCTTGCAGATGGCTGCCGGATCGTCGATCAGACAGTTCGAACCGAATGAGGCCACTGTCTCATATTCAGGGCCCCCATAAGCCGGATCGTTCTTCCACGGGGTTTCTATTTGCATCATGGTCTTGCAGTTCACAGGACAGGCGTAGCAGCCGTGCATCCCCTTGCCAAAAGCCTTATGAAACGCTTCACCGCTTATTTTTTCTGCCCCTTCGAAGAATCCAAGAGTGAAGTTTTTGGTAGGTAAATTTCCTGCAAGGTTAAACGGTTCTGTCACACGGCATGTACCGCCTTCCCACATTGGAACCACGTCTTTATAGTTTTCCGCCATCCATTTCGAAACCCGCTTGACAATCTCAGGATCGGCCATCTCGGGGGTGTTTTTGCCCCTTGCAGCAACGGCTTTCAGTTTTTTGCTCCCCATAACAGCACCGAGTCCGCATCGGCCCGCCGCATGAGAAAGATCGTTGATGATGCATGCGTAACTGATCAGCCGTTCGCCTCCAGGGCCTATGATAGCGGTTCTAATTCTCTTATCTCCAAGCTCTTCTCTGATGGCATCCTCGGTCTGTGCGACCTCAAGACCCCAGAGCCCTTCGGCGTCTCGAAGCTCAAGCTCTCCGTCATGCACCCACAGATATACGGGTTTGGGAGATACCCCTTCAAAGATTAATGCATCAAATCCGGCTCTTTTAAGCTCTGCTCCCCAGTATCCTCCGACTTCGGATTCACCGAACGCCCCTGTAAGCGGTGATTTCGCACCGACGCTGTTTCTGCCGCTTCCGGGAAGAGGCAAGCCTGTAATAGGACCCAGTGCAAAGATAAGACGGTTTTCCGGGCCCAGCGGATCGGCCCCCTTCTTAAGTTCTTTTAACAGGGTTGTGATGATGAATCCTCTTCCGCCAAGATACCGCTGATAATACTCCTCGGGAGGTTCTTCAACGGCAATCTTGCCTGAAGTCAGATCAATTCTTGCGATCTTTCCATTGTACCCAAAAAGTTTTTTCTCACCCATTCGCTTATCCTCCTTGCTCCGTTTACTTGGCCGACCATAGAATATCGTTTTTGGATTTAAAGAAAATGCAATTGTTGATTATATTTGTCAAGAATAATGTTTTTTTCCTTTTACCATTTCTTGTTTTTGGTATATGTTTCCGATTAATTCAAAAAAATGAGAGGTTGATGAAAAAAGGAGATTTTACCAATGACTGCCTTAAAAAAACGTGTACTGGGAAGAACCGGGTTTGAGGTGACCGAACTGGGGTTCGGGGCATGGCCCATCGGGGGGGAGGCATATGGTCCCGTAAGCGAAAAAAACGCCATTGAAACCATTGAAGCTTACCTGTCCGCTGGAGGCAACCTCATCGATACCGCCCCGGTTTATGCCAAAAGTGAGACTTATATCGGAAAAGCACTTAAAGGAAAGGGAATACGAGAGAAGATCTTTATTGCCACCAAGACCATGAAGGGAGATACCATCGAAACCATTCCAGACATTAAACAGGAAATAGACAATTCTCTGCGGGCGTTGCAGACAGATTACGTGGACATCTATTTTCTTCACAAGCCTCCGGATGAGCCGGATGTGATGAACCGGGCCATCGACGAGTTTGAAAAATTAAAGAACCAGGGGAAAATACGGGCCATCGGTGCTTCTGTAAAGCTTGCCAATGTAACGCCGGAAACCGTTCGGCTGTGCAGGCAGTACATCGATACCGGCCGGGTGGATGTCCTTGAGGTTGCATACAGTATTTTGCGCCAGGCCAATGCAGAGAATTTTGCTTATGCACATGAAAAGGGAGTTGGCATTATTGTGCGAACCGCCATTGAAAGTGGATTCTTAACCGGCAGATATAAACCGGGCGATGTGTTCACCGAAGGTCATCGCAAACGATGGAGCGAGCAGACTCTGCAAGAGATTCTGAAACATGCCAGTGAATTGCAAACTTACGCTATCCGCAGGCCGTATCGATCCCTCGCACAGGTGGCGCTGCGATTTGCGCTTGTCCCCAAAGAAGTCTCCTGTGTGATTGTGGGAGCCGAAAATCCAGA
>JAFDFZ010000083.1 GCA_019309565.1 Deltaproteobacteria bacterium | reverse complement strand
ATATCAACGATGTCATATTCGAACTACCGGGCCGGTGGATCAGCAACGTCCATGGCTGTGGCATACACGATATGGAGGTCTATCTCATTGACGAGTTTGGTCCTGAAGTGAATATCGCAAACGTGGCTCCGGATGAAGTGATGGAGCTGGAAACACTTCGAACAGGGGTCGGCGTAAAATTGAAGTGACTCAAGTTTCGCACCCTTTATTTTGAACCTAAGCTGATCGGTTTCAGGTTTAAATAGGAGGCATTTGTGAATTTTAACCTGGAGCGCAGAACGATGAACCGCTCAACCTAGGTTGGAGCAAGTCTTGAAATGGGGTCGATGCCCGATACGGGTATCTCAATTAATATCACTTTTAACAAAAAGGAGGTTTGTCATGAAAAAAGTTGTTATTGTTGTTTTTTCCTTTGCCCTTATCTTATCTTCCCTTGGCACTGCGATGGCCGCTGTGGATTATCCCAAGAAGCCGATCACGTTTATCATCCCCTGGGGGGCAGGCGGGATGACGGATGTAAGCGGCCGGATGCTTGCAGACAAATTCAAGGCCGAACTGGGCCAGCCCATTGTCGTGATCAACAAACCAGGGGCCAGCGGAATCGTCGGTTTAAAATACGGGTTGAAACAAAAGGCCGACGGATACACGGTGGTGGTCGGCTCTATGACCATGCCGCTTACAACCCCCTTTTTCCAGGGGTCCGAGCCGTTTAATATCGACGATATCACGTTTGTCGGCAGCTACATGCCCCAGGAGCGCGTGCTGTTTACCACACCTGACAAGCCCTATAAGACCTTTCAGCAGTTTATAGACTATGCCAAAAAACATCCGGGAGAAATATCGGTCGGAAGCGGCGGCGCTCAGTGGGCTCTTGAGGTGATGAAGTCCGTTGCCGTAAAAGAAGGCCTTAAGCTTAAATACGTTATGTTCAAAAGCGGGGCTGCTGCATCCGCCGCGATCCTGGGAAAACATGTGGATGTATGCGAAACAGGAACCGGCACCCCGGCATTCCAGGCGGCACGGGAAGGCGAACTGATTCTTCTCGTGGATCTGGGCTCTGAAACCGTACCCTACTTTCCGAACGTAAAGAACCTCAAACAGCTGGGATATCCCTATACCACAGTGGTAGAGTATGGACTGGTAGTAAAAACAGGCACTCCTCAGCCGATCGTAAAGAAGCTGGAAGCCACCCTTGAGAAGGTTATCAAGGATCCTGAGATTGTTGAGAAGATGACAAAGATGGGGCTGACCCCACGATTCCTGCCTGGAAAAGAATACGAAAGAATCACCCGTAATGCGGTAAAATCTGTTCCCGAAATGATAGAATATAACAAGAAACTTCAACAATAACCGAACAATCGGGAGAAGAGCGCGGCAGCCCTTGCCCTCTCTTCTCCCCTGCTACAAATTTTCTTCTTTAAACCCTGAACTTCAAACTGGAGGCATAGGGAAATGAACAACGACCAGAAACTTGGTGTTGCATTGATCCTTTTTTGTATCATCGTGTGGCTTTACGCCATCCCCCATCACATTGTGGGAAACGCACCGAAATTTTTTCCCCGACTGGTCATTTTTTTCATCCTGATTCCCGCAATCCTGCTGATCGCAACGCGACGGACGCCCGATAAGGGCCCTAGAATACGCTTTTCGGACAGAAAAGGCATTCACAAGGCTCTGATGACCGCTGTTTTTTTTCTCATCTACATCGCATTAATAGACGTGCTCGGGTATTTTACCAGCAGCTTTCTTGCCATCATGGGGTTTCTTTATTTTTTCGGTATGCGAAGCTTGACAAAGATCGTTCTCATTCCCTCAGGTATCCTTTTCTTCATCTACTTCGTGATTGAAAGGATGCTCAGTTTCCCGCTGCCCAAGGGAATGATTTATTGACAGAGGTGTAGCATATGCTTGAAAACATACTGGCCGGGCTTAGCATGGTGCTGGCCTGGGATAATCTGTTCTGGTCCTTTTTTGGTGTCTCCTTCGGCATGCTGATGGGGGCGATACCCGGTTTGACGGACAACATGGCCATTGTTTTACTGTTGCCGTTTACCTTTTATTTAAACCCCATCGCAGGAATTGCAATGCTTATGGGGCTTTCAAAAGGCGGGAATTTCGGCGGATCGGTTCCGGCCATCCTGTTCAACATACCCGGTACCCCTCAGGCCATGGTCACCAGCCTCGACGGCTACCCACTGACCCGGCAGCGCAAGAGTGGAAAGGCGCTTAAGATGGCCCTGTATGCTTCCACCATCGGGGATACCTGCAGCGATCTGGTGCTGATTTTTTTAGCCGCCCCGGTTGCTCTGGTTGCCCTTAAAATCGGTCCGCCTGAATATACGATGATCGTTTTCTTCTCTCTAATTATTATCAGTGTTGCGGCCACAGAAGATGCCATCAAAGGGGTTATGGCCACAGGCATCGGTTTGATTCTGGGCACCGTGGGCCTCGATCCAATGGAGGGAACGCCGCGACTTGAATTCGGCATCATCGAGCTTAGCGACGGGTTTCAAATCATGCCCATGGTAATCGGGCTTCTGGCATTTTCAGAGGTATTAAGACAGATCGAGCTGGATGTGGTGAAAAAGAACGACCAGAAATCTTCCGCTCTTACAGGTGTTAAAGATGCGAAAAACCGGCATGCAGAATCCAAAGACTCAAACCACCGGGTAACCTTACAGGAATTTAAAGGGACCCTTAGAACTATATTTCGCTCAACGGGAATCGGCTCTGCCATGGGGATCATACCGGGAATCGGCACCACAGTTGCGGCATATTTAAGCTACATCTCAGCCAAACGCGCCTCAAAGCACCCCGAGCTGTTTGGTAAGGGTTCGCTGGAAGGAATCGCTTCCTGTGAAGCCGGCAACAATGCGGTGGTAGGCCCCAACCTGGTGCCGCTGGTCACACTGGGAATTCCGGGAAACCTGGCAGCGGCCCTCATTCTGGGAGGTTTTATGATCAAGGGACTGACCCCGGGGCCCATGTTCATGCAGCAAAATGCACCTCTGCTTTACGGGCTGTTCACCGTGCTTCTCATCAGCAACTTTTACACCTTCCTGGTTGGGAATTTCTTTATACGATATGTCCGCAAGGTCACCAGTATCCCGAAGCCCATTTTATTCAGCTCTATACTGATATTCAGCGTAATCGGCTCCTATGTATTTCAAAGCAGTATATTTGATATCTTTATGATGTTCTGTTTCGGTATTTTAGGCTACATTTTCACAAAGTTGCAGATCAATCTTCCCACCGTCATCGTGGCCTTCTTTCTGGGCCCGTTGTTTGAGAGAAAAATTCGACAGGCGCTTTTGATCTCGGGTGGCGATGTCACTATCTTCTTTACAAGACCCATTTCACTTGCGTTTTTCATTTTAACGATTGTGGGAGTGATCTTTTTGATCAGGCGCAAAAGGAAAATACCGATTAAATAAGATTCTTGCAGATCTCGGTCTTAAAAAAAGTGATATAGAATGAGAAGGTAAATAGATGTTCCAGTTTGTATATCCTGCTAAAATAAAAAAAGATACAGGCGGCTTTTTCCTGGTGACATTCCCGGATATCCCATTTGCCGCCACTGATGCCAAAACCCTTTCCGATGCATTGAAGGAAGCCCGTGACTGCCTGGAAGAAGCTGTTGCAGGCATCATTGCCGATAGCCTTGATTTTCCCTTCCCATCACCCGTCCGCAAAGGATGTCATGCCATCCCCTTAACAGCCCAGATGTCTGCCAAGGCTTCACCTGCCCGGACATCACGTGACATCCAACGGAAAACCGTGCTGTTTCCGATGGTAGGGGCCGTCAAACTGTTTTGAAGTTTTGAAACGCTCGAACCTGCCGTCTGCAGCCACATCCCTCACCTCTTGCAATAGTTCCTGTTGCTCGGCCACATCCATCGGCGAAAAATCTCTTGCGATCGACACATTCTGTTCCAGATCCGCCATCGATTTCATTCCCACCACAAGGGTTGAAATCGGTTGGCTGAGTGCATAACGAATGCATCGCTTTGCAGAGACCCCAGCTTCGCTTGGAATGACTCCCGCCGGACGTCCGCCGCCCAAGCTTTTCATCCCGATAACACCGATTCCCCGCTGCAAACAGACAGGAACGACTTGCTTCTGGAAGCTTTGAAAGTGTGCATCCATAACGTTTATCGGCATCTGTACGGCATCCCACTGGTATGGTTTGTCGAGCATCTTCAGATGAATACGAGGGTCTTTATGTCCGGTGAAACCGATGAAGCGAACCTTTCCGGCCTCTTTAGCCTCCATTGCCGCCTTGATGGCACCCTTTTCGAAAATCCAGTCTGGATCGTTGTCGTATATGATCTCGTGAAACTGCCACAGGTCCAGGTAATCCGTCCTCAATCGCCGCAGGCTCTGTTCCAGGTTCTGCATCGAACCCGCGTAGTCCCTTTCACAGCATTTCGTCATCAGAAAAACCTTTTTTCGAACCCCATCTACTGCCAGCGCGCGGCCCATGAGTTCTTCGCTTCTCCCTTCGTGATAATCCCATGAGTTGTCGAAAAAGGTAATGCCTTCATCGATGGCTGCATGCATCAACCTGATCGATTCGCTGTCATCCCTAATCAATCCGATGTGCGCGCCTCCCAGGCTTAAGATGGAAACTTTTTCCCCGGTATTGCCCAGAGCTCGGGTTGGAATACCGCCGGAAGATGAGTTGTTCACTGCTCGTTTATTCCCTGTAAATATCGATGGCCTTAGGGCCTCTGTCGCTTTGCTGAATATCGAAGGTAACTCTTTCACCTTCTTCAAGCTTTTTATACCCGGCTTCTCTTATGGCGGATCGATGAAAAAATAATTCCCCACCATCATCTTTGCTGATAAAGCCATACCCCTTTTTTTCATCATACCATTTTACGGTTCCACTTGCCATGATTCCTTGCCCCCTTTGTTTATTATTATTTTTAGTGCGCTTTTAATAAAACGACATTGAAGAGCCTGCAGCATCGTTAAAGCGGGATCTGCACCTTGTTGGGTCGTAGCCGATGGCGAAGCCCAATTGCTTCGACAAGCTTAAGGGGAATACGCTCGCCCTTTTGAATCCACGAAGGGGTGTGCAAAACCGCAATTCGATAGGGCTCGCTGTTTCGGTTCATGGATCGTCTGCTCTCGTAACAGGTGAGATTCACTTCTTTATGCGCACCCAATGCCTGGCCTTATTTCTGTTCCTTTCGGCTCGAAAGTTGCCGAAAGACATTCGATCTTGTTCTATTCTGTCCGAAAAGGAATGGTGTCAAAGACTTCTCCAGGTACCAGGAATGGCAAAAACCGGTTCACATTTTAACTGGTGGTTACGGTATTGACGAATTTCCTGTTTACTGCCAAAAGCCATCGGCTGCAGATCGATTACCCCAGCGGTTGTTATACCTTAATCTCCCACGGCAATGGTATTAGCCGTTTAAATGAATCTAGCATACTTTCATTTTACCTTATTGTCAAACAAAGAGGCACCTCACCAGCAATTCTCGGTGACCCCGTTGTTAAAAAACAGCTCACAAAGCTGTGAGATATTAAACGCATAAATCCCCGGCTTCTTCATGTTGACAACCGCTGGTGCTGTGGATATGATTGTTTTTAATGGTTGTTCTGGGTTCAAGCAGTATTTTCCCGAAAACGCCAATGGCTTATTTTAGTTGAAAGGACGAAGTAATGATAAAAGCCGATACGATCCTTCAAACCGCACGGGAGTTAAATGTAAAAGCTGCCATAGAAATTCCCCGCGATGTTGAAAAAGAAATCGAGCGGATGAAGGAGAAAGAAACCCATGAACTGTCTCGATACGTATTGATCAAAATACTGGAAAACTATAAGGCTGCCATAAAAGATAATCGTCCCATGTGTGCAGATACGGGGTTGCCGCGGTATTATGCAAAAATCGGAAACGAAGCGAAAATTGAAGGGGGTATGGTCTTGCTGGAAAAAATGCTTCGGCGTGCAACCGCCGATACCACAAATGGCATCCCCCTCAGGCCCAACCGCGTTCACCCTTTTTCCAGAAAAGACTATAACAATAACGTAGGCATCCACGCACCCACCGTGGATTATAGCTTCGAGCCGGAGGCCGACTGGCTTGACCTTACGGTGGTCCACAAGGGAGGGTTGTTTGGGGCTGACTATCGCATGCTTTTTCCTGCCGATGGTATCGGGGGGCTGAAACGGTTTTTCCTTGACTGCCTGGCCGAGTTTCTCCGAAGAGGCATGTCCTGCCAGCCTGTGGTTATAGGTATAGGCGTTGGCGGAACCAAGGATGTCTGTGTGCGCCTGGCAAAAGAAGCGGCCTGTTTGCGCATGGTTGGAGACCGAAACCCTGACCCGCAAATTGCCGCGCTTGAAACGGAACTTACCGCTCTTGGCAATAAAGCGGGTTTCGGTCCCATGGGGTTTCCCGGAAACTCGGCTGTTTTGGATGTTCATATCGAGGTGGCCTATGCCCATACGGGTGGAATGCCGGTAAGTATTCAGCATTTTTGCTATGCACAAAGAAGAAAGACCGCCCGTGTGTTTTCAGACAATACCGTTTCCTGGCGGGAAGATCCCATGTGGTTTACCCAATACTACCGGCGCGATACAATCGAGTAAAAGGAGGAGCCTGCCAATGGCGGATCACAATACGAAAAACATACGCGAGGTAAATATAACACTGCCTCTTAGCGAAGCGGACAGTAAATCTCTTGCCCTTGGGGATGCGGTTTTCCTAAACGGTTTGGTCTTTACAGGCCGTGAAGGGCTGTATCGGCAAATCTTCGAAAAAAAAATCGATCTTCCCATAGATATTCAGGCCCTTGGCGGTGCCACCTTTCATTGCTCGCCGGCCATTTCCGAAACCGCACCGGGCGTGTACCGTGTGCCCTCGGTTACGGCGACAGCCAGCTTTCGATTCGCCAAGTACATGCCGGAATTTCTCAAACGGTTCAATATCAGGGTGGTCATCGGCAAGGGGGGCATGTCATCGGATATATATAAAGCCGCATTTAAACCAAACGGTGCCATTTATCTCACAACGGTCGGATACGGTCTGGGTGCCATATACGGCCGGGGTATTTTGGGCGTAAAAGACGTGGTCTGGAAGCAGGAGTTAGGACTTGCCCAGGCCATGTGGATATTGGAGGTTCGAAATTTCGGGCCATTTTTAGTAGAATGCGATGCCAATGGAGAAAGCCTTTTTGAACAGGCGAATAAAGAGATTAACGAAAAATTTCTACCCCTTTACAACGGTTTGCCCCAGCCTGCCCTGAAGAGAGTCGGCGAGGTGACCTCTGCGAGCGAAGAGATGCTTTGATGTTTCTTGTATGATTTAAGCCAAACGGCTTAAGCTAAGCAGTCTTTAATGTTTTATGCACAGGTCAACCTTGGACAAGTTAAACTTAAAACTGAACAGTCAATGAGGAATAAGCTTTACTGGAAGGAATCAAAATGACGGATAAATTCACATGTTCTGGGTTTAAAGCAGCTGGTATCGCTGCTGGAATCAAAAAAGACGGTAAAAAAGACTTGGGTCTTATTTTTTCTGAAACACCGGCGATTGTGGCAGGGGTTTTTACCCAAAACAGAGTAAAAGCCGCACCGGTGTTGCTGGACATGGAGCGAATATCCCTTGGCAGATGCCAGGCAATTATCGCCAACAGCGGCAATGCCAACTGCTGCACAGGGCAGAAGGGAATGCATGCCGCCGATGCCATGGCCCGATCCACAGCATCCGGCCTCGATATCCCACAAGAACTGGTAATGGTGGCATCAACCGGAGTTATCGGAACCCCCCTTCCGATCGACAAAATTGAAGCTGCTATACCTGCACTGGTCGAATCGCTTCGTGCGGATGGATTTTCAGAATTTGCAGAGTCCATAATGACCACAGATACGGTTCCGAAAATAGTATCTGAGACAGGCGCCATCGATGAAGAGGCGTATACGGTGACGGGCGTGGTAAAAGGCGCTGGAATGATTAGACCCGATATGGCCACCATGCTGTGCTTTGTTGCCACGGATATTCGAGCATCCCGGCAGACGCTTCAAGACATCTTATCAAGAGCCGTTAGTCGATCTTTCAACCGGATTACCGTTGATGGTGATACCAGCACCAATGACACGGTGCTTCTGCTGGCAAACGGCATGTCGAAAGCTGAAGTCAAAACCGCTGCAGACAAAGAATATTTCCAGGAAGTGATGGATAGTGTATTGGGAAAGCTGGCACGGATGTTGATCTCAGATGCCGAGGGAGCCACCAAGCTTGTTGAAGTATCGGTAAAAGGAGCCCTGTCTGAAAACCATGCTGAAACCATCGCTTTTACGGTGGCGCACTCACCGCTTGTGAAGACAGCGCTTTTTGCAGAAGATGCCAACTGGGGCAGAATCATGGCGGCCGTTGGAAGATCCGGTGTTCCCGTGAATCAGGATCGAATCGATGTTTATTTTGACGATGTCATGCTGGTCAAAAACGGGGTTCGGTGCGGAGACGATGCAGAGGCAAAAGCAACAAAAGTTTTACGGCAACCAGAATATACCATGCGAATCGATCTGAACATGGGCACCGATGAGTTTTCCGTGCTCACATGTGATTTTTCAATCGATTATATCAGGGTCAACGCCGACTATCGCTCATGACGTCAGCAAAGGAGCTTGTTAGAATTCAAAAGTTTCTTTCAATGGCCGGGATCTGTTCAAGAAGAGAGGGGGAGCGTTATGTTCAGCAGGGTCGGGTTAAGGTAAACGGTAAGATCATTACAGAGCCTGGATCTAAGGTCGATCCTGAAAAAGACCGAGTCGAAGTTGATGGGAAACGTGTCGTTCTATCCAACCATTTAGTCTATCTTGCGCTTAACAAACCAAAAGGCTATGTGAGCTCCTGTCAGCAGACAAAGCAGAAAACGGTGCTGGAACTTGTCAATCTACCCCAGAGGATCTATCCGGTAGGAAGACTGGACAAAGATTCAACCGGCCTGTTGCTGCTTACCAATGACGGCCGTCTCCACCACCGCCTGCTGCACCCTTCCTTTGACCATGAAAAGGAATATGAAGTAACAGTTGCCAAACCCATCCCGAACGGAGCGCTTCGAAAACTGGCTGCCGGACTTCCCATGATGGGAACTAAAACCCGCCCTGCAGAGATAAAACAGATCTCATCGAAACATTTCCGGATTATTTTAAAGGAAGGTAAAAACCGGCAGATTCGCCGAATGATCCGCAAAGTGGGAAATCAGGTAATCAGGCTTCACCGGATTCGGGTAGCGAACATATGGCTTAAAGACCTGCCACCGGGAAGCTGGCGCTACCTGAACGAAGACGAAAAAAAGAAACTGCTTAAAACCGCAGGCCTGTTGGAACATGACTAATTGAGGTGGCAGGAAGTTTTTGATTCAGGCTTCTCATGCACAGTTCTATGAAAGCTCTAATATGATGGCGTCGAATGAGAGGTTGAGATGTTCCGTCACCGGTGAAATTTCCTTTTTTTAAGAGCGAAAAACTCGAAAATAAGGGCTTACCCTAATTTTCTCAAACAGTATCTCGATTCCAAAAGTGAATTTCACCGCTGCGGGGACAGGATAATCTATAGCCCTAATTTTTCAAAGGGCAAAAAGTTATTAAAAATTTTATTCGGCTCAAGAGCCTTTTACTATTTAACGGTAAAAAAGGGCCAAATTTGAGCTTTTAATTTCAAGCGTTTGAAATCACGGAATGAATAATCAGCAATCAGAGGAAAATAGCGACCTCCTATTGACTTAGAGAAAATATTTTGAAATACAATTATTATTTAAGGATTCACCTGTCTTTGGAATGTTTTTGCTCGCATAATGGGATAAATTATGGAAGCCCTATTCGTTGCCGGCAAACATAAATTAAAAAAGTACCCCAACCCCCAATTTTTTGGTGGTATCACCAAACAAGTCATATGGTAACCATACAATCTCAACCAAAAGGAGGTAGACATGAAAAAGCTTTGTGTTGTTGGCCTAATGGTTTTTCTATGTATGGGACTATTAGTCTCCGGTACCCTGGCAGATAACTTTCCATCCAAACCCATTAAGATTATCGTCCCTTTTAAGGCAGGCGGAGGTACAGATACCAGCACCCGGCTTATCCAGAAATACCTGGAAAAAGTCCTGCCGGTTAAAGTAGCCATCATCAACAAAGGGGGAGCAGCCGGTACCATCGGCAGCCGCCACGTTCTCAAAGCCAAGCCTGACGGCTACACGCTACTGGTTAACATCCCAAACCTTTGGACCAACAAGTTTCTTGGCACCGCCGACTTCGACGCCACCGCCTTTGAGCCCATTGCAGAGACGTGGTCTTTCGCCATGGTGGAAGTGACCAGGCCTGCAGCCCAGTTCAAAAACTTGAAAGATTACATAGCAGCAGCCAAAGAGAAACCTAAAAATATCAAACAGGCCATTAACATCGGAGCCAGCACTCACTTTTGCAGCCTGGCGGTTCAAGACCTGACAGGCGCTCAGTTCAAAATGGTGCACATCGGAGACGGCGCCTCGCGGATAGCCGCCGTTCTGGGAGGTCATGTAGACAGTACCCTTATGGGAACCAACGAGGCTATCCGTTTCCACAAGTCCGGTGAAATGAGAGTGCTGGGCATATACGGCGAAAAACCCTATCCCGGTCTGGAAGAAGTACCCACCAGCTATGCACTGGGAATTCCGTTCAAATTCCCCTTAAGCTATCGCTTCTACGCACCAAGGGGAACCCCCAAAGATCGCATCGAATATCTTGCCGATGCTTTCAAAAAAGCCCTGGATGATCCTGAACTTCAACGTAAGGTAGCCGCCCAATCCTGTCTGATTACTTACAAAAGAGGCGAGGAACTGAAATCAGCCATAATGGAGGAGGGCAAGCTTCTTGAACGGATTGCAAAAAAATACAACCTGATGAACCTCAAAAAGAAAAAGAAATAGACGATATTCTACTATCGATCCAAGGCCGCCTTTGGCAAAAGCAAAGGCGGCCCGGTGTCTGTGCCATGGCCGATAAACCATACCATCCTGTTCTGGACATTTTAGCAGCAGCTGGGTTGATTGTTCTTGCCCTCATCTTTTATCGGGAAACCCTTTACCTGGCTGAGTCTCCCTATGAGCCGCTTGGACCTGCTGCGGTACCGAAAATGCTCAGCATGCTGATATTTATATGTGCGCTTATTTTGCTGGGTCGAGGGATTTCACGCCATTATCGAGAGAAATGGAAAGCACGCACCTCAATAGCGAGGCTAAAGGACATCTTCTCAAACAGGCGTCAAGAGTTTCGTACCAGGCCTGAGCTTGCGCTAATCGTGATTTCTCTTCTGGTGATATATATTGGTCTTTTACACTGGAAGCTTGTGAGCTACCGCCTTGGCTGCATCGGGTTCATGTTGGCCGCGGGGATGATCACCCTTTGGTATGAAAAAAGAGCTTTCAAGTCATTACATTTGACCATCTTAGTCGTATTGACCCTCACGATGGCCTTTGGCAGCCATTATGTGTTTACGGAAATTTTTGTTGTCGATCTTCCCTGACGATCTATCACGAGAAAAACGTTGCGTTTATGTGGAACTATCTGATTGACTCCTTTTTCTTTGTGCTCTCACCCATACCCCTTTTATACGTGGCATTGGGGGTTTTCTTGGGCATTACTGTGGGAGCCATTCCCGGACTTACCGGTTCCATGCTCATTGCGCTCACGGTTCCTCTCACTTTTTACATGGATAATGACCTGGCATTGATCCTGCTAGTGGCCATGTACGTTGGAGCCATCAGCGGAGGATTGATCACCGCTACCCTGTTGCGTATGCCTGGAACACCTGCTTCAGTGGTCACAACCTTCGACGGCTACCCTCTTGCCAAGTCAGGCAAATCGGGAAGGGCCATCGGTATCGGCATTATGTCTTCTTTCGTGGGGGGGTTAATTTCTTGGATTTTTCTGATTACCCTGTCCCCTCCCCTGGCCAAAGTGGCGCTTAAATTCGGCCCGTTTGAATTCTTTTCCCTGGTGCTAATGGCGCTGGTGATGATATCCGCAGTCGGTGAAGGAAGTATTCTGAAAGGGTTTATCTCCGGTCTTTTGGGCCTGCTGGCCGCCTGTCCTGGAATGGATGCGCTATCAGGCACGCTGAGGCTGGAATTCGGTTTCGATGAAATGGCCGCAGGTTTCAGCCTGATCCCGGTACTGATCGGCCTTTTTGGCATCAGTCAAATCATCACCGATCTGACCAACATAGAACGGAAAGTGGAACGAATTCCCATCAGCTTCAAAGGAATGTTCCTTTCCCTAAAAGACCTGAAGGATCAGGCGACAAACCTCATTCGCTCGTCTGTTCTGGGTACCTGGGTTGGAATTCTGCCTGGAATCGGCGCCAATATCGGTTCTCTTCTGGCATACAGTGCTGCAAAAAGTTCCTCCAAAAAGCCTCAGGATTTCGGTAAAGGAAGCGAAGAAGGTATAGTGGCCAGCGAGGCAGCCAACAACGCCACCATAGGAGGGGCTCTCATTCCACTGGTCACTCTTGGAATTCCCGGCTCCCTGGTGGATGCCATACTTCTAGGTGCTCTGATTTTACATGACCTCACACCCGGTCCCCTGCTTTTTAGAGATGATCCACAGCTGGTTTACAATATTATGACCACAGCATTTGTGGGGAACGTCATCATGTTTTTCTTCATGCTGTTTGCTTCCGTGATCATCGCCCGTGTGATTGATATTCCCAAAACTTTCCTGATTCCAACGATTTTGGCTTTTTGCGTGGTTGGTACCTATGCGTTGAACAATCGCACCTTTGATGTATGGGTAATGTTCGGATTCGGCATCCTGGGTTTTTTAATGGAAAAAACCAAAATCCCTCTGGGCCCTTTCGTGATCGGCCTGATTCTGGAGCCCATCGCAGAGAAAAATATCCGTTCCGGGCTGATGTTGTCTGATGGTTCCTTTTTGCCAGTTCTGACCCGGCCATTGAGCCTCGCCTTTGTGATCCTGGCGCTGATCACCCTAGTTTGGACTCTGTATCGGGAATTGAAACATCAAAAGGCCTTGCAGAAAGCAGGACTTTGACATCTCATTTCTTTATCTCCCACGTCAGCAAAACGCCTTTAACTGATCGATCCGCTTGGCCCTTTTCTTTGCAACCAGTTTGAAGTTTCTCGGAATATCGGCCATCAATGCCATGGATTGATCGGCGGCTGTGTTATAAAAATCGATGATCTTCTCCTCCATTGCCAGTGCCTGTTTCACCGCCTCTTTAAAATCGGTGCCTTCTGCAAGATCTGTTTTGATTTCGTAATCATCCGATTCGACCTGGAATGCAAAACATCCCTCAATGGCATCCGTAATAACGGATTGGTAGGCACGCTGAATCTGAATTGCGAATTTACGGTTTTCTTCCTTATAGGAAAGGAGATCTTTTGCTTCGGGATAACGTTGAGCCAGTTTCTCGTATAGGTTTGCCGATTTTTCTTCCATGTCCCTGGCAAAACTTATGGTCTCCGATGTGGTACATAGTTTCATTGCAATCCCCCTTTATAACCATCTATGAATACAGACCTTGCTTTCTGTAAAGAATCGCACCGCCTCCTTGCCCTGGGTATGCAATACTCCCAGGAAAGAACCCTTCATACCGCTGAAAGGGTAAAACGCCATGGGGGCGACAATACCGATGTTGATACCCACGTTTCCGCTGATCACCTCATACTGGAATTGCCGTGCATGTTTTCCGTTTGATGTAAAAATGGCATGACCGTTGTGCATGGGTACCTCGTTGCACAGTTTGATGGCGGCATCAAGGTCTTTAACCCGCACAACGCTCATGGTGGGGCCGAATATCTCTTCGTTCACCACTCGCATTCCAGGTTCACAGTTTTCCAGTATGGTAGGACCAAGAAAGCAGGTATCCGGATAGTCGCCCTGAATAGTCGGATTTCTGCCGTCAAGCCTGAGCCTGGCGCCTTCCTTTAACCCGATTTCGATATAGCCCAGTATTCTTTCTTTCTTCTGGGGATCACGAACAGGTCCCATCTGAACGGATTCATCAAGACCGTTTCCAATGATAATGTTTTTTGCGTAAGCCACAACCTTTTCCATGAAGCTTTCGTAAAAATCCCCTTTATCATCGACAATCGCAAGCGTCTGCCCAGCCAGGCATCGCTGCCCTGCGTTTCCAAAGAAA
Source organism: Deltaproteobacteria bacterium (assembly GCA_019309565.1). GTDB lineage: Bacteria > Desulfobacterota > Desulfobacteria > Desulfobacterales > SURF-15 > JAFDFZ01. Next base: position 18,427 of record JAFDFZ010000083.1, on the reverse strand, counting down.
GACGTCATCAACCCTGGAATGGTAGCCTCCACATTACAATCCGGCATAATAACGATAACGTTTACCGCACCCCCCTGGGCTATCACGCGTTTACCGGTGGCACCGCATCTGGGATAGATCACCTCTTCCATGGTGGGAGTTGAGCCTACAAACGTTATGCCTTCTATTTCAGGATGATCCAGCATCCCGTTTACCACCGTTCGGCCTCCGTGAACCACGTTCCACACTCCCGGTGGAAATCCGGCTTCTTCCACCAGCTCCGCGATGGCATTCTGGCTGTTGGGAACCTCGCTTGAGGGTTTGATGACAATGGTATTTCCTGTGGCCACCGCATATGGAGCCGACCACAGCGGGATCATGAACGGAAAGTTAAACGGGCCAATTATTCCGAATACGCCAAGTGGAACGCGAATCAGGTACTCATCGATTCCCGATGCAATGTCCTCTGATGCATCGCCCATCATCAAGGTTGGAATGCCACAGGCCACTTCCACGTTCTCGATTCCTCTTCGGGTCTCTCCTCTTGATTCATCGATGGTCTTTCCGTGCTCCTGGGTTTGAATCCGGCTTAGGTTTTCGAAGTTTTCCTCTAAAAGCTGCAGCAACCGCAACAAATATCTGGCCCGGGTGACTGCGGGGGTCATTCGCCAATCCGGAAAGGCTTCTTTTGCGGCCGCCACCGCCGCATCGATCTCATCTTTTGTAGAAATCCCGACCTTTGCAATGGGTTCGCAGGTTACCGGATTTACCACTTCGATGATTTCTCCCTTGGATTCAACCCACTCACCGTCTATGTAGTTTTTCACCATTGGAACTCCTTTGATCGGTTCTTCTAAAATCGCCATAGCTCAACCTCCTCTTATAATTAAAACTTCCCTGTCTTCTTTACCTCGCTCGGCACTCGCTGATCGGCCCCCTGCCTACCTTTTCGTTAAACCAGCCATGCAGCCGCAGGGGAGCGTAAAGTGCAAATTCAAAAACGCTCTCTGTTTCGATTCATACAGCTCAGCGCTGTTGTTGTCAATCACATTATCTTTCCGGTAGCAATTCTCGGCGAACGTGAAATGTATTTCAGCTCACCGAATAATCGCATTTTGAAGCGTGTGAAACTTTAGAAAAAGTGCACCTAATATATCCGAGCAGGGCATCGACCTCAACAGAGCAAAGATCCCGCTTAAGCAGGGCTGCAGGGTCTTCAAAATTTGCGCTTGACAGCGTCTGCTTTTTTAAGCAAAACCCATAACCAGAGATGATAATCGACATGAAATTTTGAATTTCCACCTGCTCGGTTTACAATGTCTCGGGTTATTGTCAGACACGCCTGCTACGACTATCAGAGCTTAAGACCGGTGCTGTTTGAAATGATGGAAGCATTGGTGGATGGTGAGATTCATCGAAATGCCCGCGTCCTGCTCAAACCCAATTTCCTGTGTCCGGCTAAACCCGAAAGAGCTGTTCTAACCCATCCCCTTGTCGTTCGAGCCGTATCCGAATATCTTTTAAGCAAGGGCTGTAAAATTCAGATTTCAGACAGCCCGGCCATGGGCTCATTTCAAATGGATGTAAATTTCGTTCCATTTACCGGCTCAGTAAAAAAAGATATCGGGCCTCCTTTTGGTGAGATCGAAATGGCCACAGACGCCATTGCATTCGATACGATTATTAACCTTGCAAAGTTAAAAACCCACTCTCAAATGCTGCTTACCTTAGGGGTAAAAAACATGTTCGGATGCATTGTGGGCATGAGAAAACCGGAATGGCACCTTAAAGCAGGTGTTGACAGAAACATGTTTGCAAAACTTTTGGTGCAGATTTGCCAGTCTATCAGGCCTTCTATTACAATTATCGACGGTATTCTCGCCCTTGAGGGCCAGGGACCTGGAAGAAGCGGAACTCCAAGACAGTTGAATGTGCTCGTTGGCAGCCGGAATCCTTTTGCAGCGGATATGGCTGTGTGCCGAATGCTTTGTTTGGAACCAGGTCAACTTCCCACACATGCAGCCTTGGGATCAATGGGGCTTTCGGACGATTCGATCTCCATCGATGGTGATCTGCCGCAGATATCAAATTTCAAGCTACCCGTGTTGGCCCCTCTTTCTTTCGGTCCAAAGCGGATACAGGGTTTCATGCGTAAACACTTGCTGCAAAGACCGGTAGTGGATCAGAAGCGATGTAAGCTTTGTGGAGAGTGCTGGAATTATTGCCCCTCAGAAGCTATCTTCAATGATACAGAGCATATAATCTTTGATTATGCTGCCTGCATTCGCTGTTATTGTTGTATCGAGCTATGCCCGCACGGGGCGTTGAAAGCAAAAGAAACCTCAGCGGGCCGCGTCATACGAAGATTGCTTTTTTAAATGTTTCATCTTGATGATAAAAAGCAGATTGACATTAGAGTCGGCTTTCGGTATTTCCCAAGAAATCTTAAAAAGTTTGGAGGTAAAAATGGCAGGCCTCAATAAAGTTATTTTAATAGGAAACCTTGGAAGAGATCCTGAGCTGCGCTACACTCCGGATGGAACAGCGGTGGCCACCTTCAGCATTGCAACATCGGATACCTGGAACGACAAGACCACCGGGGAGAAGAAAGAACGCACGGAATGGCATCGGATCGTTGCTTTTCGAAAGCTGGCTGAAATATGTGGTGAATACCTCTCCAAGGGAAGACAGGTTTACATCGAAGGTCGTCTACGAACCCGCGACTGGGAAGATAAAGAAGGGAACAGAAGAACCACCACCGAAATTGTCGCCGACCAGATGCTGATGCTGGGTTCAAGAACATCTGCCAATGCGGACAGACCCACTCAATCTCCAACTGCACCTGATCAACATCCATTTGCACCTGAGCAATCCGGATCAGCATCTCCCGAAGTCGACGACGATATACCGTTTTAGGATTTTGGAAGGATTCGGTTCGAAAAAATCCGTATGGGCGGGATTTGTTTCCGGCAGATAATCTAAGCGTCGGGTTTTGAGGAGCTATTGTTCTCTTCGATTTTTTCAGGTTCCTTTTTTTCCGCCTCCGAGGTGGCTCCCTTAAAGTTTTTGATCGCCTTCCCCATTCCAGCACCGATTTCCGGCAGCTTTCCCGCTCCGAAAATGATGAGCACAATCACTAAAATGATGATAAGCTCCGGCATTCCAATTCCAAACATATTGTTCCTCCTATAGATCGGGGCGAGTCTGTTTCAGTTCTTTGAGCAGCTGCAAAAACTCTTTGGATTTGGTATAGCGATCGACGGCACCCTGGTAATCAATCCATTTTTTCCAGGCAGCAGCCCAGTCGTCGTTATGCCAGTAACAATCCGGATCTCCTTTTCCCTTAAGTCGTTCGATAAAATCCACATACTCCTCAGAGCAACTCTGGCAGAACCGATAGGGAATCCTGATATTCCGTTCAGCAGCTTTTACCCCTTGCTGGCCAACGCTGATTTGTGTTCCGCATTTTTCACATTTAAAACTGCAGTGTGTACACTGAAAGACCTTTTTAACAGCAAGCAGCTTGCGTCTTCTGATCAGTTCGTTTCTCTTGTCCTTCGCAAGCTGAAGCTTTTCATCCAAAGATATAATATCGCCCACAGGTACATCCTGCTCGGTTAAAAAACATTGTTAAGATTTCACTAAATTTAATTGAATATACCATTGGACAGAAACAGTGTCAATGTTTTCACAAGTAGATTTTAACGCAAATAATTATGGGATTGCTCATTTGCTATAAATTATGCATCCAGCTTAAAAAGGCACACCTGTCGATATTGCCAGAAACAGAAAGCCGTGTTATTGAACAGATCAAAAATCGTGGGCAAATCCCATCTGAGCTATATCAACAACAACGGCGCTCTTTAAATGTAATGCAATATTCCCTTTGAGGAAAACATGATTGTTAAGGAATTATGCACATGACAAAATTTAAACCCCAGTGTCGGGCATCTCTCATTGGAAGCATGCCACTGGATGATCATGATGAAGCCTTGGAATTAGTTCTGTCATACGTATCTGAGATTCCGGCATGGGTTCAACTTCCAGTCCATGCGCAAGAGCAAATGATGGTACAATACCTTGCGGGTTTTCCAGGGCTTGTGGAAAAACAGGGGCAGCCGCCGTTTATCGATACGGACGGCAAAGCCTTTGAAAAGGACATCCTGTCATTTTACGAAGAATTCATTGCAGTCTCTGAGGGACAGAAGCCCCTGGACGAATCCCGATTTGTGTTGACCCCTGCCACAGCGCAAGGTTTCTTCGTGTTTATGAAAAAGATGATATCTGCCCCTACACCACCCCTTGCAGTCAAGGGGCAGATTACTGGGCCTATCACCCTGGCAACCGCCATTAAGGATCATAACCAAAAAGCCATCTTTTACAACGAGCAGCTCAGAGACGCTGCCGTTAAGCTTCTAGCCCAAAAAGCAAGGTGGCAGGTATTACAGCTTCAAAAAATCAGCACCAATGTCAATATCTTCTTTGATGAGCCGGGATTGGCAGGATTTGGCTCCTCTGCATTCATCAGCATATCTGAAAAGGAAGTATCAGCCTGTTTTGCGGAAGTAATCGAATCCGTTCAAATGATAGGTGCTCTTGCAGGTATCCATGTCTGCGCCAATACACAATGGTCACTCATTTTGGAATCGTCTGTCAATATCGCAAGCTTCGATGCATATTCATACTTTGATAAATTTGCTCTGTACCCAAACCACATAAAAGAGTTCATCAACAGAGGGGGAATATTGTCCTGGGGCATCGTTCCAACGTCGAATCCGGATGATATTGACAGAGAAACAGCCAGCTCTCTTGCTGCCCGATTGCAGGCCCAGTTTTCGGTGCTCGTTGAGCTGGGAGTGGATAAAAACCTGCTTTTTGATCAATCCATGATCACCCCAAGCTGTGGTATGGGATCTTTAAGCGTGCCTCATGCAAAAAAGGTGCTTGCGCTTACTCGCGATGTTTCAAGAACCATTCGGGAAAGCTTTCAGTAGGTGGTGGCTCTCAGATACCCGTGCCGGAATTTTCTGCCCATAGCGCATCTGTCTCTCAAGCCAGCTTCTTTAGGTAGTCGTCGTAAACCTTCTTATCCGCCTCAGAAAACAGGATGAATATCACTTTTTCAAGGGTTTTGTCCTTTTCAAGAAACTTACAGGTTGTATCGACCGCGATTTTGCATGCCTCTGTTATAGGATACCCATAGACCCCGCAGCTGATAGCCGGAAAGGCGATGGTTCGGACTCCGTTTTCGACCGCAAGCTTAAGGCTGTTCTTGTAACAGCTTGACAGCAGTTGGGAATCCTTGGGGTTTCCGCTGTAAACCGGCCCGACCGTGTGGATCACATATTTAGCCGGAAGCTTGTACCCTTTGGTGATTTTGGCCTCTCCGGTAGGGCAACCTCCGAGGGTACGGCATTCGGCAAGCAGCTCCGGGCCCGCTGCCCTGTGGATGGCCCCATCCACACCACCGCCGCCAAGCAAAGATTTGTTGGCAGCGTTTACAATGGCATCGACCTTAAGCTTGGTAATATCTCCCTGCAGTATTTCAATTCGATTCAACACATTCTTTTCCATGGTCACCCTCCTTGCGATAATTCTCTTCAACCTGTTTTTCCCGAAAAGGAAATCTCGTTTTCACCTCTACGCCTTGCAAGGGCGAAGAGATCGGGTAGCAAAGTAATCACAGATCGTAAAGTTTATCGTCTCTTTGAGGGGCAGGGCGGTAAGATTTTCCCACTATGGCCTTTTTTTCAGGAAATTCGAAAGGGTCTTCTTCCTCCAGCAGATCCCCCATTTCCGCCTCAATCTTCTCTGGATCCTCGCCTTTTTCCATCCTGCTAAGCGCTTCCTGCATACCGGGGCCGAGCCTAAGCCCTGTCATATCAGACAGTTTACGCATTAAGTTGGCTGCCTGTCGCGGATCATCCTCGTTGATTTTATCCGCTTCACCCGCAAGAGCCTCCATTGCCTTTTCCATCTTCGATTCATCGATGGGTAAATCATCAAGGTCGCTGTCTTCCTTGGCCTTTCCGGTGAAAGCGAACATGGAAACCTGCCGGGAAAGAGTTCTATTTTTGCAACTGGGACATTTGGGTCTCTTGGTGGTGTTGATGGTAGGCGAGAAAAAATTAAAAATCGTGTTGCAATCTGAACAATAAAACTCGTAGATTGGCATAGACACTCCTCAACGCAGATGAAATAGATGTTCTTAGGAATATTCGACTAAAGCCATTGGGCTATCTTGGCGCGAAAAAATAATAAAATTTAAAAAACTCCTTGTCAACCGCCATTTGTTGGGTTAAAGCCGTATCGCTGCTCGGCTTTGCATAAATAAACGTCTCGGAATTTCTATAACACATTGAAATTCCACAATTATCATGGGCTATATCGAAATCCCATACATCTGGAATAATGCTTGCCTGTGCATGGCCGCACGCAGACAGGGAATGTTGGCCTCTGGCTCGTAGAGCCTAAGGCTCGGAAAGAACTATGGCCCCAGTGAAATATTGTGAAAAAAGATTTCAACAGAATTCCTTCAAACCCATCATAGCGCTAAAGCTTCACTTCGTGCCCACCATTCCATCACTCCACCATTCCAATTGGGGCGAAGCCCCTAATTCGTATAACAAGATGACCTGTGCGAATGATATATTTTTGACACATGCACCTTTTGAGTCGTTTTGCACCAACGAGGCTTATCGAGAATTGGTTCGTCCTGGTTGACTTGATGATCTCCCTCTGGTATGCCAACTCACACCTTATAGTGCAGGATTATAGATGGTTTTTCCATGGGTCTATCTGGTGCGACCTGGGGTCTTAAACTCTCAAAAAGAAAGGAGTGGGAAAATGCAGCGCACCCTTGCGATAATTAAACCAGATGGGGTCGGTAGAAAACTTATCGGAGAGGTCATCAAACGCCTTGAAGCAAACGACATGCACATCGTAGCCATGAAAATGCTCTGTATGAGCAAAGATCAGGCCAGGGAGTTTTATGCTGTGCACAGGGGCAAACCTTTTTATGAGGGCCTTACGGAATTTATATCGTCCGGGCCGATTGTGGCAATGGTTCTTGAAGGTGAGAATGTCATCGAGAGATATCGAGCGTTGATGGGGGCAACCGACTACAGGAAAGCAGCCGAGGGAACCATTCGAAGGGAATTTGCCACCGATATCCAGAAAAACATCGTACATGGTTCCGATTCCCCGAAGTCGGCTGCCTTCGAAATAGGCTATTTCTTCAATCGATTTGAATTCATAAACTGATGTCTGTTTCCCTTAATCTTGACAACATTGCAGTTGTACTGCACCGACCTCGATACCCTGAAAACATCGGTGCTGCCGCCCGTGTGATCCGTAATATGGGAATCGGCAAGTTGATTGTTGTTCAACCTGAAAACTGCGATCTTACCAGAATACTTAAAATGGCAACCCATGCAGCGACAGAGATTGTTGAAGAAATGGAGGTGTTCGACAGCTTAAATTCCGCGCTTTCTTCATTTCAATATATCGTCGGTACCACAGCGAGAATGGGAAGGCAGCGCCAGGATGTAATGGAACCCTCTGAGCTGGGGAAGCGTCTGGGGCCGGTTTCTTGTGAGAATCGAATCGCCCTTCTATTCGGCCCTGAAGACAGAGGGCTTACCAACGAAGAAATTCGATTATGCCATAGCCTTGTGACCATACCAACGGCAGAATTTTCTTCGCTCAACCTTGCTCAAGCGGTTATGATAATTTGCTATGAAATATTTCTTGCCCGCAGGCTCAGGCAAACCGAATCATCTCCTCGCCTTGCAAGCCGCTGTGAGCTGGAAGGAATGTACGAACAACTTAAGGAAATTCTCATCAGGATCGACTTCATCAATCCTCAGAACCCGGATTACTGGATGAACAACATGCGCCGGTTCTTCAACCGGCTGCCGCTTCGTGCCAAGGAAGTTCGCATCATACGGGGAATATGCAGGCAAATAGACTGGTATGCAAAAAAATGTTATCGGGATGGAAAGGAAAACAAGAAACCAGATTGGGCCTAGTGGCTTGAATCCTTTAAGGCAGCCGCCTTTTCCGCTTCCTTTCTGGCAATATATTTCATGAGCCCACCGCTTTTGATGAGCTCCTGCATAAAAGAGGGAATCGGCCGGGCTTTATATGTTCGGCCCGTAGTTTGATCGGTTATCTCGCCGGCATCAAAATCCACGGTAAGAATATCCCCTGTGTTGAACGCGTCTGTATGCTCACACTCTAAGATGGGAAGACCCATATTAAAGGAATTTCGGTAAAAAATCCTGGCGAAGCTTTTTGCAATCACACAGGATACGCCAGCCGCTTTTATGGCAATGGGAGCATGCTCCCTTGAAGATCCGCAACCAAAGTATTTTCCGGCAACAATGATGTCTGAATTTCCAACTTTGCCGGCAAAATCAGGATCTTCATCTTCCATGCAGTGCTTGGCAAGTTCTTTCGGATCGCTTGTATTTAAATACCGAGCCGGAATAATCACATCCGTATTAATATCATCTCCGAACTTCCAGACTTTCCCGCTTACTTTCATTGCAGTTCCTTTCTATTCGAAAATTGACAGCAAAGCTTCGTCTCAAACCGACAACTGACTCCTTGCATTAACTCACGGTCTGGGAAAAACTTAGCTGGTGCTGGATATATAAAAAAAGGACTAATCCATTACTTCATCGGGTCCGCCGATTCGCCCCAAAACTGCAGAAGCCGCAGCAACAGCCGGATTGGCAAGATACACCTCGCTTTCGGGATGTCCCATTCTGCCGACAAAATTCCGGTTGGTTGTCGTAACGGCCCGTTCTCCACTGGCCAGGATTCCCATGTACCCACCAAGGCAGGGACCACATGTAGGAGGACTGATAAAAGCACCCGCATCCAAGAAAATCTCCAATAGCCCCTCGCCCAGAGCCGTGCGGTAAATACTGGTGGTCGCAGGAATGACTATCAGGCGAGTGTTCGGATCTTTTCTCTTTCCCTTCAAGATTTCAGCCGCGATCCTCAAATCCTCTATACGGCCGTTGGTACAGGATCCGATGACAACCTGATCAATGGAAATCTTTCCCACTTCGCTAATCCCTCTTGTGTTCTCGGGCAGATGAGGAAAAGCAACCTGTGGTTCGATACCGCTTACATCGTATTCTCTCACATCCGAATACTCCGCATCCGAATCTGCTCTTATGATGTCGTATGGCCGAATGGCACGCCCTGAAACATAGGCTTCTGTAACATCATCGGGTTCGAAAATCCCGTTTTTAGCACCTGCCTCGGTAGCCATGTTGGCCATGGTAAGCCGGCCAGACATATCCAGCATTTTGATAACAGGGCCGGTAAACTCCATGGCCTTGTACAGGGCTCCATCCACACCGATATCGCCAATGGTATAAAGGATCAGATCTTTTCCACCCACCCATGGGTTTAACCGTCCTGTATAGACGAATTTCATGGTTTCAGGTACGCGAAACCAGAGCTCTCCTGTAATCATTGCAGCGGCGAAATCCGTACTGCCAACTCCCGTGGAAAAGGCCCCCAGAGCGCCGTAAGTGCAAGTATGACTATCCGCTCCAATAATGAGATCTCCCGGCAACACCAGACCTTTTTCAGGTAGAAGCGCATGTTCGATTCCCATCTCATCGGAGTCAAAGAAATTAACGATGTTTTGTTCCCTGGCAAAATTTCGCACAATCTTACACTGCATGGCTGATTTAATATCCTTGTTGGGAACGAAATGATCCAACACCAAAACAACTCTTTCCGTGTCAAAGACCCTTTTAGCACGGCTTTTGTGAAATTCTTCTATGGCAATCGGTGCGGTAATATCATTGGCAAGTGCAATATCGACTTTGGCATTGATAAGATCCCCCGGTTTGACCGTATCCAAGCCGGCATGCCTTGCAAGTATCTTCTCTGTAAGCGTCATTCCCATTATCGATCTCCTAAGTGTTCTAAGCAAATAATCTTTTTTGATAAAATGGCGAATTCTGGACGATCTGTCAATGGAAACCATCCAGTTATTTTTGTCCTTAACCTCTCTTAAAGAGAAGAAACTGACTTATAAGGCGAAAGACAGGACTTGTCAAACGAAAGAACAAAATAACAGCAATTCTCGGTGAACAATAAAAAAGATTTAATCTTTATCATAATCCCTCGATGCCGGATCGAACAAAACATTTGAATAAAAAGGCTAAAAATTTGAACATCATTCATTTTTATTTAAAAAACCCAAAAGCCGGTTGACACCGCTAACTATTCCGGTTATAAACAATAAAAATGAATGTTTAAAAAATCGCCCTTTTCGACAAATGTTTCCTGAACTCCTCAAATCTGGCAAGAAATTTGTATGTAGACCCAGGGAAGCAAATCATACTGACCGGACGTTTCAAATATGGCTTCAAACATCTTGATTGTTGATGACGATGCGGCAATTCGAGATTCGCTGCATGAATTCATAATGATATCCGGATTTACTGCCTTTAAATCCTCAAGTTCCGAAGAAGCGCTTGAGATTCTAAAAGAAGAAACCATCCATGTAGTTATTACTGATATTATTCTTCCAGGCATGGATGGGCTGGATTTAACAGAAAGGATAAAGTCGACCTATAATACAGATGTAATTGTTATGACAGGGTATAGTGGCGATTATTCATACGAGGAAGCCATCAATAAGGGGGCCAGTGACCTGATCTTCAAACCGGTGCGTTTTGAAGAGTTACTATTGCGATTGAAAAGAGTATTAAAAGAGCGGCGGTTGACCAATGAACGTATCGAAATGCTTGAAAAACTTAAGAAACTGGCCATCACAGACGGGTTGACAAGGCTTTACAATTCCAGACACTTTTACAACCAGATGGAACTTGAAGCCGATCGATCCAATCGATACAATCATCCTCTTGCATTACTGCTGCTGGATATCGACCTTTTCAAAGAATATAACGATACATACGGACATCTGCAGGGCGATAAGGTTCTTCAGCGGATCGGGAAAATAATAAAATCGTGCCTTAGAAAAATGGATACGGCCTATCGGTATGGTGGTGAGGAATTCACGATTCTATTGCCCGAAACAACTGCCGAAGAAGCCAAAACAGTAGCCGAAAGAATTAGAGCCGGTATTGAAAAGGTGAAATTCAGTCCCGTACCGGGCAATGAGACAAACATTACCATCAGTGTCGGGGTCACCGAATATTGTAAAAACGAGGATTTATCAGAATTTGTCCAGCGAGCTGACAGGGCGATGTATCTTTCCAAGAAAAATGGAAGAAATCGAGTTTCATCCATTTTCGGAGAGAAAGAAGTAAAACAAAGCGTCCTTCCCTTTTCGAGCAAAACCTCATAATACAAACCTTCATGTTAACTTACACGGTTCTGATTAAACCCACACCTGATCAGATAAACCAGATCACGACGTTGTATCGTAGCGAAGGATGGTGGTCGAAACCGAAAGATGACCCCCAGCAGGTGAAAGGGATCATTTCCGGAAGTCATCTGTTCATTGTTGCGAAAAAGGGAGATGAAATCGTTGGGATGGGAAGGGCCATCAGTGATAGAAGCAGCGATGCCTATATCCAGGATGTAACGGTAAAAAGAGAATACAGAAACCAGGGCATTGGAACGACTATCATAAATGAACTCGTCACCAGACTAAGAAAAGATGGTGTCGAATGGATAGGTCTCATTGCAGAACGCGGCTCCCACGGTTTCTATTCCAGGCTCGGCTTCAAACAAATGCCAAACTCCATACCAATGCTTAAGACATTCTGATGGATTTCAAACCACTTTTCTCCAAAGATTATAGAAAGTTAAAACCTTTTTTCCGAAACCTCAAATATCGCCTCTGTGCCTATTCCCTGCCATCGATCATCGCATGGCGCAACAAGGAATATCAGCCCCATGGCGCAGTCATAGACGACAGTCTGATTATTCGAATTGAATTTACAGAAAAAATCGAAAACCGCCACCTGCTGCTGCCGATTTCTCCTACCAAAGAGTATCAGCCGGAAGAATTACAAAAACTTGCGCTGCAATCAGGAATCCCCTCTTTTTGGTATGTGCCAGAAGATTATATTGAGAGGTTCGGCAGAAACAGAATTGAATCATGTTTTATCATAACGGAGCAAAAAGATTTCAATGATTATATCTATCGGACAGAGGACCTGACCACATTGAAAGGCAACAAATATTCCAAAAAACGAAACCTGATAAACCAATTCAAGCGAAATTATCTGATTAACGGCGATGTGGTCATGGAGAGGATGACCCCTTCGGTAAAATCTGAATGCTTGAAATTCTTAGACAAATGGTGTGACGATCGAGGTTGCGATATTGATGAAGATGTCAATCTGGCATGTGAAAAACAGGCGCTGATCAATACCATCGAAAATATGCAGCTTTTGGAAGTAAACGGTTTAATCCTCCGGAGAGCCGGGGATATCATTGCGTTCGGAATGGCCGCCCACCTCACCGATGAAATGGGAGTGCTTTATTTTGAGAAAGCTCTCAGCCGGCTCAAGGGCCTCTATCAATATTTCGACAACCTATGTGCCAAGCACCTTCTGGCCGGCTACACTTACATCAACAAAGAAAGCGACATGAACATCCCCGGGCTTGCCCGGGCGAAAAGATCATATCATCCGGTTATGATCATCAAATCTTATAAATTGGAAGTCCGGTGAAGATTTTAAAGAACGGTTTTATAAGGATGTTCTGCGAAAACAGAAGAGATGATTTGCCGTACCTGCCAATTACTGAAAACCTGAGTCAATGACAACCTTTAACAGGATATCTCCTCGACTCCCGTCGGACATCAGCTTTCCCATCCCCCTTAACCGAAGCAGGCTTCCATCCTTCACTCCTGCAGGGACGGTTACCCTGAAAAGTCTCTTTTGGAACCCCCACGGGATGTTGATTAATTTGCGTGTTCCCGTAAGTGCTTCATACCAGCTAATGTGGATGGTGCCATATAAGTTCGGATCTTTATCAGATCCCACCGGACGGACCATCTGGAGCCGATGGGTGGTTTTCTTTTTGGTAATTCGTAATGTCGTCCGGGATATCTTTTGGAAAACTGGCATGGCGTCCATTAGTTTCAACAACAGGATCCCGAAAACAAATCCACCAATGTGAGCCCACCAGGCAATGCCGCCCATACCCCCGCTTGTGCCTGCAGCATTGATGAATTGAATGACAAACCAGAATCCGAGAAAAAAAAAGGCAGGAATTTCAATAAAATATGGAATAAAAAAGATGGGAACCAGGGTAAGTATCCTCGATGTAGGATGAAGCACGAAATAAGCACCCATCACTCCGGCAATGGCGCCACTTGCACCGATGGTCGGCATGTTTGAATGGTAATTGAAATACAGATGTGTAAGTCCGGAAGCTAAACCAGAAAGCAAATAGAATAGCAGGTACTGTAAAGGACCCATATGGTCTTCCACGTTGTCTCCGAAGATATAAAGAGACCACATATTGCTGAGCAGATGCCAGAAGCCTCCATGTAAAAACATAAAGGATATAAAAGAAAATAGCTGCTGTCCGATGGAAAAATAAGATGCGATCTGCGGTACCGAATAGCGAGCAGGCACCAGGCCGTAAATGTAAACGAATCGCTCGAGATCGGGTCCCTGAGACATTTGAACGAAAAAGATAAAGACGTTAAGCCCAATAAGACCGATATTGACGATTGGGTAATTTTTCGAAGGAGTAGTATCGCGGATTGGTATCATAAGGTTTTAAAAAATAAGGATTTATATGACAGGCGAATATACGGGCGATCCATGCATCGACGCACCCACTTTTAAGTGGATGCGATCTCGGTAATTTTTTCCAGGTTCGACTGCAACTTCTGCCTTTTCTTAAAAAGCGTATCGTGTTTTTCTTTCACACCCTTGATCACATCGGCAGGAGCCTTGTTCAGAAAGCCTGTGTTATTGAGTTTCTTTGAAACCGATTCAAGTTCCCTGCTCACCTTTTCGATTTCTTTCTCAAGGCGTTTGGCTTCTTTGCTGAAGTCGATGGCTCCCGCCAATGAAACATAAATGGTGGCACCATCAACAACAGCTGTTGCGGCTGCCTTCGGTCTCTGAGTGTTTTGATCGACCAGAAGCGATTTAAGTCTTGCAAGAGAAACGATCAGATCCTCATGTTGTGAAATGGTGTCGTGGGCATTCTTTTTCTCGGTCTGCACCAGAACATCTAGAGCAAAAGAAGGAGAAATGTTCATCTCTCCTCGAACATTTCTTATTCCAGTAACAACTCCGGAAATCAGAGCCATGTCGTGTTCGGCTTCCATGTCCTTGAAATCCAGGCCGACATCCAGGGGAAAAGGCGCCCTCATGATGGAACCTTGGGTTCCGGGCATTTTATGCCATATTTCTTCTGTTACGAATGGAATAAAAGGGTGAAGCAGTATCAACGTATTCCGCAGCACATACCAGAGTACCTGTCGTGTGGATTCTCTGTTTTCCTCTCCTTTCCTTCCATACAGAGTAGGCTTGATGGCTTCCAGGTACCAGTCACAGAATTCGTGCCAAACAAATTGATAAAGGACTCCGGCTGCTTCGTTGAATCGGTATGCATCGAGAGCCTCTTGTACCGTCTCGGCCACACCACGGAGCCGAGAAAGAATCCATCTGTCAGGAAGAGATGAGGCATCTGGTTCCGAGCTATCATATCCTTTCTCAAGATGCATGAGTGCAAAACGGGCCGCATTCCACAACTTGTTTATGAAATGCCGATAGCCCTCCACGCGTTTTTCGGACATCTTAATATCTCTTCCCTGCGCAGCGAAAGCAGCCAGGGTGAATCGGAAAGCGTCGGTACCATATTGATCGATCACCGTCAGGGGATCGATCACATTTCCCAGGGATTTGCTCATTTTCTTTCCGTCTTCGTCCCTGACCAGAGCGTGGACATAAACATCTCTGAACGGTACATCATTTAGAAAATGAATTCCCATCATCATCATTCGGGCTACCCAGAAAAAGAGAATGTCAAATCCGGTAACCAGCACCGATGTTGGATAAAAGGCCTTCAGAAGCGGTGTTTCTTCCGGCCACCCCATGGTGGAAAAGGGCCAGAGCGCGGAGCTGAACCATGTGTCCAACACATCGGTTTCCTGAACAAGGTGGCGATCTCCGCAACTTGCACATGTTTCAGGAGGTTCAGTGGCGACAGTCAACTCTGAACACGCCTGGCAGGTCCAAGCCGGTATTTGGTGGCCCCACCATATTTGCCGTGAGATACACCAGTCTCGAATATTGTGCATCCACTCAAAATAAGTGTTCTTCCACATACTTGGTATGATCCTGGTCTGCTGGTTCTCAACCGCTTTTATGGCTTTTTGGGCAAGGGGTTTAACCCGAACGAACCACTGCAGGGAAAGGTTGGGTTCGATAGCCGTTTTACACCGGTAACAGTGCCCCACGCTATGCAGATAGGGTTCTATTTTTTCAAGCAAACCTTCCTGTTCAAGAGCTTTGATGACTGCTTTTCTGCATTCTTCCCTATCAAGACCCTTAAACCTTCCGGCCTGTTGCGTCATGGTGCCGTCGTCTCCAATCACCTTTACGCGTTTAAGATTATGGCGCTTGGCGATTTCAAAGTCGTTTGCATCATGAGCGGGAGTAACTTTCAAGGCCCCCGTTCCAAATTCCATATTCACATATGGATCGCGAATGATGGGAATCTGACGATTCATCAACGGTAAGACCACCATGTCAAATTCTATTTTACGATACCTTAAATCTTCCGGATTTACCGCAACAGCCGTATCCCCCAGCATCGTTTCAGGACGTGTGGTAGCCACCACGATACCTCCGGAGCTCTCGACCGCCGGATACCGTATGTAGTAAAGGTTTCCCTTAACTTCTTCATGTTCCACCTCAAGGTCCGCTAGAGCGGTCTGGCACCGGGGACACCAGTTTATAATGTAGTTTTCTCTATAAATGAGCCCCTGATGGTATAAATCCACGAAGACCTTCCGAACGGCCAGTGAAAGGCCTTCATCCATGGTGAACCGTTCCCGTTTCCAGTCGCAGGAAGCCCCCATTCGCTTGAGCTGGTTGATGATCTCCCTGCCATATTGGCGGCGCCACCGCCAAACCTCTTCAATGAATTTTTCTCTGCCAAGTTGATGCCGATTTCGCCCCTCACTGGCCAGTTTCTTTTCAACAACATTCTGGGTTGCAATACCAGCATGGTCCGTTCCCGGCATCCAAAGAACATTGTCACCACGGAGTCTTCGATACCGACATAATATGTCCTGCAAGGTAACATTCAGTGCATGTCCCATGTGAAGTGCGCCCGTCACGTTTGGAGGCGGAATCACTATGGAAAAATTAGCGTCCGTTTTTTCTTCTTTTGCAGCAAATAACTGTTCTCTTTCCCAAAAAGTATACCAGTGCTGCTCGACTTTATGAGGTTCATATGCTTTGGGAAGCAAATCTGAATTCATCGCAACAATTTCCTTATTTATTTTAGAACCAAACTTACATATACCGAAACTGAGACCACTTGTCTATAATTCCATTTATCCGTTCTGTAAATACTATAAACAGCCTTACCCAATAAACGACCAACGGGGATTAGCAGCTAATCCCCGTTGGATGATATTTCCAGGCTTTTTAAAAATGCCGTGCAAGAACCGTTTAGGCAGAATCGCCGGTATCAGGTAATTCTTCGCTCAAAAGGCGTTTTAACCGCTCGATTTCCCTGGTGACCTCTTTTTCAATCACCCGGTTTAAAATGGCATCGATCTTATCCGAAAGCATGTTTCTCACCACACGCTCAATGACCGCCTCAAGCTGCTCGGGTGCGATATTCGGCGGTTGCATCTCCGAGTCAATCTCAACCCCCAAGGAATCGGTTAAATCATCTTCGGAATCCGGTTCCGGTTCAAGTTCGTCCATCAGACTCTCTTGGAGCGGTTCCGCTTCTTCGGTGATCTCCTCAGGGGATTTAGTCTTCTTCACAGCTTGCCCGGTAACAACTTCCGTCAATTCGATGATATTATCCGTTTCTTCTCCGTCGGCACCCTCAGCGCGCATATCCACAACATCGGTTAATTCAACGATCTCTTCTTCTGCAGGGCTTTCGACAACTTGCGAAAGTTCTATGATTTCTTCCTCCTCGGGCAGATGTCGCTGTTGGCCTGATGGTTCGTGTTTTTGGCTTTCATTCATTTTATCCCATGATCCTTTCATGCTCTTTCATAATAAAGCCGGGCTCAATATTTCACCAAAACATAGCAGAATTACTACCAAGAAGGGTTGCATTGATAAGAGCAGCAATTTTCGGTAAATGAGCAAATTATTTTAATTCCCCCGGATTGTAGCCATTATGGCTCATGACTCTAATTTCAGCAAAAATTTCTGTGATTACAATATTGCCATTGAGACATTAAGTCATCAATGATAAATTAAAATAATTTTTTGTAACACAGAAGGCGAGTAGTGTCAAGAAATATAAATACTTAGCATTTTTATCGGGAAGATAATAACCTTTAGCAGTAACTGCTCGGCCATCTCCGCAGAGCAGCAACAGTCCGGATCTGGGAAGGAATATGCCTAGGTTTTTTATCAAAAAAAAGAACATGGCCGGCTCCCTCGCCAGAATCACCAATTCCGATGCAAAACATATCCGAGATGTCCTGCGCCTTAAACCCGGGGACAGGCTGGTTCTATTCGACGAAACGGGATTCAGTTATGAAGCAACAATTCTGTCTCTGTCTTCAAAAGCCGTAGAGGCCTCTATCGATCGAATATTTACTTCAAACGTTGAATCTCCGCTTCGCCTGACCGTCGCCCAGGCATATCTTAAGAATGGAAAAATGGATATGCTGATTCGGCAAGTTACAGAACTGGGTGCTGCCGAATGGATTCCTTTCATGTCAAGCCGCTCGGTTCCAAGACCCGATCATAAGCGCCTCAATAGTCGGATTAAACGATGGGAGAAGATTGCCAAAGAGTCACTTAAACAATGCGGGCGAAGCCGAACCCCAAAGATTACGGTTCGATCAAAGTTAAAAGATGTTCTTGAGCTTGCAACCACCCATGACGTAAAGATTATTTTCTCGGAAAATGAATCTCAACCTCTTTGCCCCAAGTATATTAAGGGGGATAAAGGTTCTGTCGGATCGGCTTTGATCCTGTTGGGTCCCGAGGGTGGATTTACCGAAGAAGAAATCACTCAGGCCGAAAAGCATGGATTTATTGCCACTGGAATGGGCCCCCGTATTTTAAGAGCAGATACGGCTACCGTTGCCGCATGTGCGCTGGTTCAATTCCTGTTTGGAGATATGGGCGAAAAATTTCTTGACAAATAATTTAATAATGCTTTATTAAACTTATATCTTTCCGTGCCGAGGTAGCTCAGTCGGTAGAGCAGCGGACTGAAAATCCGCGTGTCGGCAGTTCGATTCTGTCCCTCGGCACCAGCAACA
>JAFDFZ010000082.1 GCA_019309565.1 Deltaproteobacteria bacterium | reverse complement strand
GTTTTGTTTGAGCGCATCCAGCAAGAACTATTATCAATAGAAAAACTAATGTAAAAAAGGGGAAATGCTTTTTCATAGATACCTCCAGCAATTGTATTTCCTATGGCACATAACGTCCGCCGGTGAGCAGCGGCCTAAAGAAAATCCAAGCTTGCACGGCCTTTACGTAAAACCGCGATATTCACGCCGTCTGCTCCAGTGGCATTGTTATATTCTAACGTGAAAGATTGTATTTAATACGCCTTGTAACCTTCGCCCTGTACTTTTTTGACGCCCCTTGAGGATGCCGGATTACAATAGCAGGAATTTCCAGATATTTATCTCGATGAATTGTATCTTTTTTGGCTCTTTTAATTTCGAGTAAACTAGCAGCTGAACCGAAAACAACTAAGAATTTTGGCTTAATCGCTTTTAATTGCTCTTCGAGGTGAATTTTGCAATTTGAAAAACATTTTCGAGGCTCCCCAGCGGTAGGATTGGCAGGGCATTTAACAGCATTTGTAAAAAAAAACATTGAATAGTCGATTCCTGCGGTCTTCAGATCTTCGAATAACAACCGAACTCTATTCGTATTTTTCGTCCCAGGCATGAAGTGTTCTCTGTAATGGGTAGGTGTCATCATATCCTTGGCTTTAGCTCCTGGCTCGGCTCCAACTACAACAACTTTGTATGAATTATCTGGAGGAAAGCCTGACCTTGGTAAAACCTTTTTACCCAAGATATCCACGCACCTTTTGCATCTCCTTACTCGTTGATGAATTTTTCTGAGGTCTATTTTCATTTTCTGCAAATATAACGACTTGCATAAGGGGCTGCAAGAGTGAGTGGCACTGAGTTTGAGAAACTAATGAACTTTAGGCGTGAGGCTATATTTTGAAAAACCGCCGAGTTCTTGCCGTCCCTCTTAATGCAATTGTTCGCTTTTAGTTTCCTGTGAGTTTTTTGTATGCAAGTTCAAAAAGAGGTTCATATTCCTCAATTTTAGTTTTCCCTGGGACGATGTAATAAACAGCCTGTTTCCACTGCGATTCATACTTAGTCAGTTTAATATTTGTACTCTTGGCCTCATCTTCTGAAAGCTTGAAAAAGAAAGCAAATGTTTTTGTCCCAACCCACTGTATACCAAAGGCATTAAAGAACCCTGCTTTGAAGCCGCAATAGTGCTTGTTGAATTTCAGCTCTAAATTCCAATCCTGTTTTGCAATGAATTTTTCTAGTTCTTTTGCATACTTGATGAACTCAATGGCACTTTTTTTGTTGTATTCTCTTTTGTAAAATTCCTCGTCATAGATTTGCATACCGGAGGTTGGTTTAATACGTGTAGCTTTTGGGTCAGCCTCCAGTTTATTGACAAGGTACAATGAATTTTTTCCCTCAACCCACCTTTTTACCTCTATTAAATCAACGGGATAATTGATTTTATCAACAATATCCAAAGTTGACCGAAGAATGGATGGCGCAATGACAATTATTCTGACCTGAAAACTGTCCCAGCTTATCGCTATATCATCGGGCTTATTGTCGCACTCAAGCCACAATGATTTTATTGAATCTGGATTTGTTTCAGCCCAAAAAGCGTATTGAAGCACTTGAGGAATGATAGACGCATCAACCGTGACGTTTTTCATTTCGATGATACAAATATTTCCATCGTTATCTATGCCAACAAGGTCAGGTATTCCGGTTTTATTACCACCACGGATTTGACGCTTGATAAGAAAAATGTCCTCAAGAATTTCCTGAGTACTGAATATTTCTTTCTCGAACTCTTCTTCTGTTTTGAATGGTGTGGATAAAAGACTTTTTGTTTCTCCGTCTTTTTTCCAGAATAAATTTGCCATGAATTACCTCATTGTTGGGAAGCGAACGACATGGGTCAGTTGCCGCTATGGAGCGGAGCGAGGAACGAGCACAGCGGAATAGCGGTCAACTGTACCCAATGGTTATGCGCCATATCTCTACAAGATCACTTGAATAACTTTTGATCCCTTGCTGTCTTGTGAGCCTTTTTCAAGACGCTTTCAATTTTATCTACGGTATTGAGCAATTTTTTCATTTCTGGAAGATCAATATAAATAGAAGTCTTTATGAATTGGTTATCTCTATCCACGAGGCTGATAATTAAATTTGTTTGCTCTCCATTATTTGCAGCAAAGAAGCTCAAACCCATTTGATTTTCATCAAAGGCTGTGCCCTCTTTCTCGCAAAGACCATATTTGTCTCGCCCAAAACAACCCAAACTTTTTGAGGCATCGGCTTTGTTCTTTCTGGCAACATCAGACCATTCAATAGCTTTCGTAATTGCTTTTTTCAGTTTCCTTTTTATCATTTCGGAGTATTGCACCATTACAGTTGCATCACCTAATCCCGTCTCGCCTTTGAAAAAGATGTACTCAGTATTGTCTTCATCTACACCTACCCAGATACTGAATTTTCTGTCGAACCAACGCTTCCACGCATCATTATATTCTTGCCCTGTAATTTCTCCCCCGACCCGATAAATATTGAACGCATAAACGCTCTGACAAGCGAAGAAAATGAGTATAAAAACAACAAATACAAACCGATAGCGCAAGCGAAGCATGGAATTTCCTCCTTTCATAGTTTTAGACGCATAACGCGGCGGTCAGGGGCAGCCAGGGCTTCCACTGACCTTTTTAAAATTATAATGATGTCCAATTTGAAACGGACTTCAAAAACGCCCCGGCCCTGGCTGTCCACTGGACTGCCATGTTATACGAAAATCAATAATAATCATCGAAAGCTTCTTCAATAAGGTCTTTACGTCGTTGCATTTCGCTAATTCTATTTTCAATGCTCGCTGTATACTGCCTCAATTCATTCCTGTCTTTGATTAAATAGTACCCACGATTTCCACCACCTATAGGCAAACGTAGTTTTTCAATTGCCTCCCGGATTAGATTTCGGACTTGAACATGTGTGGCATCTTCATAAATACCTATTTCGGGGCCAATTTCACCGGAACTAATCTGATTCTCTTTTCCGATGTGATTCTCAAGAATTTCCTTAATTTTATGAAGTTGAGTATCTGAGGCCATTAATATCCCCCCTTTATTGGGTAAACGTATAACAGTATGAATAGGTGGAAAATTTTCTACTTATTGCCCTTATATAATGGAAAATTTTCCACCTATTGTAATATTATAAGGGTAAATGTGGAAAATTTCCGGTTGATTTTTCCACATATTAAAAATACAGCATCCACTATGACTGACAGACCCAAATTCAAACCTGATCCCAGGCTAAAGCTCATGGATCAGGTCCGGCAAGCCCTGCGCTACCATCATTATGCCTATCGAACCGAACAGACTTATTGCGACTGGATTGTCCGTTATATCAAACATTTTGGTGCAAAAAGGCATCCCAAGGAAATGGGCAAAGCTGAAATCGAGGCCTTTTTGAGCCATCTGGCCACCGTCCAAAAGGTCTATCCATCCACCCAGCGGCAGGCACTGAACGCCATCGTTTGCGACCCACATGCTCGAAGATGGTCGCGACATCCGAGTCGTCCAGGAACTGATGGGTCATGCCGACATCAAGACAACCGAAATTTAAACCCACGTGATGCAAAAAGATATCGCTTCTACCGTAAGTCAGTTGGATACGATTTAGCTTTGCAAAAACCCAATTGAGCAGCAGATAAGTTTACCAGAATCTTATAAAATTCCTTATAAAAAAAGAGCGGTTCTGTCAAGCCATCCTTCTGGCCGGTTGATTTTTATGGTGCACGGGCCTTTCATCTCAAAAAGACAAGGCGGTTTGCGTTCATTTGAACCAAAACAGCGAGCCTTATTGAATTGCGTTTTGCGCACCCCTTCGGGGATTCAACAGGGCGAGCACATTTACTGCCCCATCTGGCGGAGCGAATTGAGCTTCGCCATAGGCTCCGACCCAACAAGGCAGAGATCCCGCCTGCGGGGCGGAGCGGGACTACAGAGGATTCAAAACCGAATGTATTTACACCTTGACATGGCCAAATGGTTATAATATTGATATGATCAATTCTTGGTGCAAAACGATGGGATTCCTCTTTATTTAATTCGCATATTACTGGCAGTTATCTTGATTAATTAAAATAATTAATATATTAGAACAAAAATGGTTTCCAGCCAGAACAAGCGGAACTTGGAAGACAACAGGTTTTGTGCGGATATTCATCGTATTAATTATTCCACAAAACAGCATGGGGAGCTTTGTTAAAGGGTACCTTCAGGCTTCTGCTGAAGAATACCTGGGGGAGAAGATTCATATGGGACTACTTGGAAAGAGGATTGATCATATAACCGCTTCGGCCACCGTAGGTATTGCAGATAAAGTAAGCTGGCTCAAACAGCAAGGACATGAAGTGATCGATTTTTCAGCCGGCCGGGCCTTTGAGCCTACACCCGGATATGTCAGCCGGGCTGCTTCAGAGGCGCTTTTAGCCGGAGATACCCACCAAACCATGGCCCAAGGCACACCGCAGTTTCGCAAAGCCTGCGCCGATAAACTTCTGCGAGAAAACTCCTTAGAGGCAGACTGGGAAACCGAGATCATCGCCACCATGGGGGTCAAACAGGCGCTTTTGCTGGGATTGTTGGGTATCCTCAACACCGGGGATGAAGTGTTGGTGGAAGACCCTTGCTTTGTCAGCTACCCTCCCTTGGTTTCCATTGCTGGCGGCCGGGTTCGTCGAATCCCATTGCGGCGGGAAAACCGTTTTCGTTGGACAAAGGATCAACTGATGGATTCGATCACGGATCGTACCCGGGTGATCCTCATCAATTCTCCTCAAAACCCGACCGGTACGGTACACACCAGGACCGATCTGGAAATCATCGCCGAGGTGGCCCGGACCTACGATCTTATGGTCATTACCGATGAGGTCTACGAGCAGGTCACCTGGGACGGACGACAACATATTTGCATCGCCACGCTTCCCGGAATGCGGAAAAGGACCATTACCTGCATGGGATTGACCAAAACGTTTTCCATGGGTGGATGGCGCATTGGTTTTATCTTCGCACCGGCTGAGATAATGGAGGGTTTGGTCAAACTCCAGGCACACCTGCTTACCTGTACCAATTCCTTTTCCCAGGCGGGGGCGGCAAAGGCTCTAAGCGAACCGCCACGGAAGGAGGTAAAAGAACTGTGGCGGGAATGGGAGGCGCGTTGCGAATACATGACCAGTGGCTTGAACGCTATTCCAGGATTAAGCTGCACCAAGCCGGAGGGCGGGTTTTATGCATGGGTGGATATCTCTCGCACAGGATTTACTTCCCTGCAGTTGGCGGACAAATTGCTCGAGGAAGAAAAGGTGGCGGTTGTTCCCGGTTCTGCGTTCGGTCCCAACGGTGAAGGTTATCTTCGCATCAACTGTGTCAGAGACAGGAAGGAACTGCAGGAGGGGTTGGAGAGGATTCGACGGGCATTAACCGAGACGGTGAACCAGAGGCTTTAATAAGCTCAAATAAGAAGGGCTTGTTTATGAATGATTTGCAAGAGATTAAACTGTCTTCCGGCGCAGGCCTGCCGCAGCAGGTAGCAGAACATTTGTCGGGAGAAATCCATGACGGCGTTCTCAAAACAGGTCAAAAACTACCGCCGGAAGCGGAGCTGTGCAAAAAGTACGGCGTCAGTCGAACGGTTATCAGAGAGGCGGTGGCCCGTTTAAAACACGACGGTTTGCTGGAGTCGCGGCAGGGTAGCGGGGTTACAGTGGCTTCCTGGGAGAACCGCAGGGCTTTTCGGCTGGATGGGATCA
Source organism: Deltaproteobacteria bacterium (assembly GCA_019309565.1). GTDB lineage: Bacteria > Desulfobacterota > Desulfobacteria > Desulfobacterales > SURF-15 > JAFDFZ01. The sequence continues at coordinate 11,144 of JAFDFZ010000082.1, read as the reverse complement.
ACATGAAAGATCCCTTCAACATCAATTTCATATACGAAATGAGAGTGCTGATCGGAGTAGAGGCGGTTGCACTGGCCGCCATTCGCCACAAAGAGGAGGACTTGGAGCGGCTGAACCATTTAATGGGAGAAATGGCGGAAGCCATCCGAAAAGGCGAAGATGGCGCGGTTTCCCACCGAGCATTTCACAAATCTCTGGCCGAGGCAAGCTACAACCCTTATTTGATCGACTTTGAAAGTTTTCTGCAGGAAAGACTGTGGGAAATCCTCAAACAGGCCCGTAAACGGACACAGACCACACCAGGGTTGGCGCAGAAGGTTCACAAAGAACACCAGTTAATCATCGATGGAATTGCTTCAAGGGTTCCCAGCCTGGCCCGGGAAGCGGCGCGACATCATTTGCACAATGCAGCCAAAAGGGCAGGGGTGAGGATTTACCATCCATTGTGAGAAAAGAAGAAAGGATCAGTTGTCATCTTCGAAAAGGAGACATCCCAATGAAGGATTGGTCAGAAATCAGATCGCAGTTTCCGATCACCAGCCGCATGATCTACCTAGATGCGGCCTGCATCGTTCCATCACCGCACTGTGTGGTCCAAGCGGTCTCTGATTTTTACAGGAACTTAAGTGAAAACGGGGAAGATCGAACCGCGCTGGAAGGCAAGATTGAAAGCGTGCGCGAGAAGTTCGCCAAATTGATCAACGCAACGCCAGACGAAGTGACACTTATCAAAAATACCACAGAGGGCCTGAATATCGCTGCAAATGGAATTCCGCTTAATGCCGGAGACAATGTCATCATCACCGACTTGGAACATCTAAACAATGTGTATCCGTGGTTAAACCTGAAAGAACGAAAAGGTGTGGAGGTTCGTATTCTAAAAAGCCGCAACGGAAGGCTGTCGCTGGAGGATTTGAAGCCCATCGTTGATCAGCGAACCCGTTCGCTGTCCATTTCTTCCGTAACGTTTACCGGTTTGAAAATCGATCTTAAGCCCTTCGGCCAGTTTTGCAAGGAACATGACATGTACTTTGTGGTGGACGGCATTCAAGGAGTTGGCCGACTCGCACTGGATGTAAGGGATTGCTGGGTCGATATCCTGGCATGCGGGGGTCACAAGGGCTTGATGGCCGGCAGGGGTATCGGATGTCTCTATGTCAGCAAAGAGATTATAGACACCCTCGATGTGACCTTCGCCGGTCCACCCGTGGACCTGCGTCATGAGCCGGTAAGTACGGAGTTTAAGCAAGCGGAAGGAGCAAAAAAATTCGATGCAGGAGGTGCGAATTACTCGGGGGTCTGCGCCTTGGATGCTGCATTGTCTTTTCTGGAAAAAATCGGAATATCCAATATTGAGCCCTATGATCTTCACCTTGGCCAGGTGTTGGTAGACGGGTTAAGGGAAATTCGAGGTATCAGAATCCTCTCTCCCATTCATCCAGGGGAGTCTTCTGGAATCGTATCAATCACAACGCAGGATAACCGGCAGATGGCCAAAATCCTTGAAGCCAATAACATACAGGTGAGCTGCCGGGGCTCGGGAATCAGGATATCACCCCACTTTTACAACACGGAGGAAGAAATCACAACAACAATAAACACGGTAAGGGAATCGCTTGAGCAGATGCGCTCTCACCAAAAGCCTATTTGGGACAGCAATTCTCGGTGAAACACAGGTGATGAGCCGAATAATCCCATTGTCTTTGATAGCTTCATATGGCAGCGCAGGATGAAATTTTTGGAAGGCAAAATACAATTTGCCCGCTTTAATGACGACACAATCAGCGTTAACAAAGCAATGAAATCAAGGGGATCAAGGTCCTGGAAGCTAAGTACCCCTTCCCCTGTGCCGGGGCTCGATGTTTCCGATGGGCTGCCGCCTAAGTGCTTCGGTATGATTATTTTGCCTTCAAGAATTTTATTCGGCTTAAGCGCAATACTTTGCGAGTTTCAATCGATTTCAAATGCGATGATCCGATGAATAGCAAAAGATCTCATGTTCACATTACTGCTTTTGTGGGAATCTTCAGAGGAGGTGACAAGTTTACGGAATTCGGCCAAGATCAATAAGATCGAATCAATAAGATAAGAAAGGAGGTATATATGAACAGAGAAATGAAAACCATCGTTTCAATTACCATCGCCGTTTTGGTGGTGCTTTTGGCAGCATCTGCCCCTGCCTTTGCCGGGGCAACCCTTGATGCAGTTAGAGCGCGTGGTAAGGTCATCTGCGGGGCAAACGGCAACCGCGCCGGTTTTTCCGCCTTGGACAGCAAGGGGCGATGGAAGGGTATGGATTGTGATACCTGCCGAGCCATTGCTGCAGCGGTTCTGGGTGACAGCGAGAAGGTTCAATTTCTGAAAACCACCACCCAGACCCGATTTACGGCCCTGCAGACAGGTGAAGTGGACGTGTTGACCCGAAATGTCACCTGGACGTTGAGCCGCGACAGCAAGCTGGGGGTTGATTTCGTAGCCCCTACTTTTTACGACGGCCAGGGTTTCATGGTGTCGAAAAAACTGGGCGTAAAATCGGTAAAGGAATTGGATGGCGCTTCGGTTTGCGTACTTCCCGGATCCACATCGGAAAAGGTTGCCGCCGATGTGTTTCGCACCTATGGCATGTCCTACACGCCCGTGGTGATCGAGAGCAAGAAGGAGTTGAACACCGCTTTTTTCAGCGGGCGCTGCGATGTTCATGTGCAGTCCACCTCCGGGCTGAGTTCCGCCCGTGCCACGGTGGCTCCAAATCCGGACGACTATATTATCTTGCCGGGTGTATATGGAAAGGACCCCATGGGACCGGTTGTCCGTCAGGATGATCCGCAATGGCGAGATATTGTTGCATGGACGGTGTACGCCATGATAGAGGCCGAAGAATCCGGTGTCACGTCAAAGAACGTGGATGAAATGCGCAAAAGCAAGGATCCGAATATCGCACGCCTGCTGGGAACCAAGGGATCGCTGGGTGAGTCGCTCGGGTTGGACAACGACTGGGCCTACCGCATCATCAAGCAGGTTGGCAACTACGGTGAGGTCTTCGACCGCAATGTAGGGAAAGACTCCCCCTTGAAGTTGGAAAGAGGACTTAACGACCTGTGGACCAGAGGCGGTCTGCTTTACTCCCCGCCGTTCAAGTAGACCGAAAGTTTCATCGCCGGCCATATCAACCGGCGATGAAACTGCTAATCATGGCTTTGTCAAATGACACACAAATACCATAGACCACCTCCGAAGCGTTTTCTTGTCACCCCGGCTGCTCTGTGGCATAGTAAGGGGTTCCGGGGGATTCTCTACCAGGTGCTTCTGGTGGGCTTAATGGTGAGTGCCTTCATTTACATGTTCTCCAATGCCCAGCAGGCAATGGAGAAGCGAGGGATTGCTACTGGATTCGGATTTCTTTCCGAAGAATCGGGTTTTGCCATCGGGGAGAGCCTCATTCCCTCCTCACCCGAAGATTCCTATCTTCGAGCCTTTGTGGTTGCCGTTCTGAATACACTTAAGGTTTCCGCTTTCAGCATCGTGTTTGCCACCATCATCGGTATACTCGTGGGGTTGGGCCGGCTGTCGCACAACTGGTTGATCCGTAAACTCGCCTCAATTTACGTGGAGGTCTTTCGCAATACCCCACAACTGGTTCAGATTATTTTCTGGTACACGCTGGTCACGCGCCTGCCTTCCCCACGGGCTGCCATTCATCCCATCAAAGGGGTTTACCTTTGCAATCGGGGTCTTTTGACGGCATGGCCGGTAAGTCACCCGGTCCATGCCTGGATGGCGGCCGGCTTGGTGTTGGGGTGCCTGTGCGCTTTCGGTCTCAGCCGCTGGGCGAAATGGCATTTGAATCGGACCGGTCGGTACGTTTCGGTTTTCTGGTACGGCCTTGGGATGATCGTCGGTTTTCCTGTGGTGATATGGCTGGCGGCAGGTGCTCCCACAGCCATGGAGGTTCCTCGGCTCAAAGGGTTTAACTTTGTCGGCGGCATCAGCCTGTCTCCCGAATTCTTGGGGCTGATGATCGGTCTTTCGCTTTATATCGCTTCTTTCATCGCTGAAATTGTCCGATCCGGCATCCAGTCGGTAGATCATGGGCAGATAGAAGCAGCCCGTGCCATCGGGCTTCGTGAAAGATTCGTCTTCCGTCTGGTGGTTTTCCCTCAGGCCTTGCGCGTCATGGTGCCGCCGGCTGCGGCCCAGTACGTCAGTCTTGTCAAGAACAGCTCCCTTGGGGTTGCCATCGGATATCCGGAACTTTTCAATGTGAACAACACCATCACCACACTGAGCGGCAATACCATGGAATGTATCGGGATCATGATGGCCGTGTACCTCGCCATCAGCTTTACCATAGCGTTGATTATGAACTGGTACAACAAGCTGGTGCAGATAAAGGAAAGATGAGCGATGTCGAACAGGGAAACAATGGTTCAAACTTTGCCACATCGTATTGCGCCAGAAAAGTCCATGAGCGTGCTGCGCTGGGTTCGATCCAATCTTTTCAGCAACGTGTTCAATACGGTTTTGACGTTGTTTGCCATCTGGGCAATATGGGTAACCATACCTGGATTTGTCCGGTGGGTTTTCTTGGATAGTGTCTGGTACACCGATGATCCTGGTGCCTGCCGCAATGCAGCGGGCGCCTGCTGGGCGGTGGTCGCTGAAAAACACCGGGTGATGCTCTTTGGAACCTTCCCTTATGAGGAGCACTGGCGGGGTGTTCTTGCCATAGGAATCATCATCGGGATGTCGATCCTTTCCGCCTTTCAACGATTCTGGTCTTACAAACTCTTTTATGCATGGCTGGCTGCCTTTGCATCGGTTTTGGTTCTGATGTTGGGAGGTGTTTTCGGGCTTACCCCAACGGGAACCCATCAGTGGGGGGGACTGCCATTGACCCTGATGTTATTCGTGGGGACCATCGTAGGAGGGCTGCCGCTTTCTGTGCTGCTGGCTCTGGGCAGACGATCCCATCTTCCGGCCGTCAAGGCCGTCTGCATCGCCATTATCGAGGTTACCCGCGGGGTTCCTTTGATAACGGTTTTGTTTATGGCCTCAATGATGTTTCCTTTGTTCATGCCGGAGGGAGTAAACTTCAACAAGGTTCTTCGGGCCCAGATTGCCATGATGATCTTCTTTGCCGCCTATGGAGCGGAAATCGTCCGGGGCGGTTTGCAAGCCATTCCTGCCGGCCAATATGAGGCGGCAGAGGCGTTGGGCCTTACCTATTGGCAGAAAACACGAAAGATCATTCTGCCGCAGGCATTGAGAATCGTTATTCCAGCCCTGATGAACGATATCATCCGTGCGTTTAAAAACACAACCTTCATCAGCATTATCGGTCTTTTTGATGTGCTCGGCGCCACGGCCACTTCCCTGGAAGACCCGTTGTGGGTCAGATACGCCATTGAAGCTTATATTTTCATATTTATCCTTTATTTTTGTTTTTGTTTTACCATGTCCAAGTACAGCCAGTGGGTTGAAAGATACCTGAATGCAGGGAGAAGCTATACATGAGTCAAAAAGATCCCGAAAAACCAGGAAATCACGGCGCCCATATGATTGAATTCATCGATGTCAACAAGTGGTTTGGTGATTTTCATGTACTGAAGGATATTAATCTTACGGTGGAAAAGGGAGAAAAGGTGGTGGTATGCGGACCTTCCGGCTCTGGTAAATCGACGATGATCCGGTGTATCAACCGGTTGGAGGTTCATCAACAAGGTATTATCCGTGTAGTGAACAAAGAGATGACGGACGACCTGCGCAATATCGAGGCCATTCGCCGAGAGGTGGGAATGGTGTTCCAATCCTTTAACCTGTTTCCTCACTTGACCGTAATGGAGAACCTGACCATCGGTCCCACATATGTCCTCAAGATGCCCGAGAAGCAGGCACAAGAAAGGGCCATGGAACTCCTTAAACGGGTTAAGATACCCGAACAGGCTTACAAGTATCCAGGGCAGCTCTCAGGCGGGCAGCAACAGCGAGTGGCCATCGCCCGGGCGCTCATCATGCGGCCGAAAATCATGTTGTTTGACGAGCCCACATCGGCCCTGGATCCGGAAATGATCAATGAAGTACTGGATGTCATGGTGGAACTGGCCCAGGAGGGCATGACCATGGTGGTTGTCACCCATGAAATGGGGTTTGCTCGTGAGGTGGCGGATACCATGGTGTTCATGGACGACGGAGAAATCGTGGAGACCGCTTCGCCCAAGACCTTTTTTTCCAGTCCCAAAAGCGAAAGAACCCAACTGTTTCTGAGGCAGATTATCCACTGACTGTTCAAGTTTCACCCCCCTTCTCCAAACAATTCTCGGTGAAAAGGGGATTTCTAATAATTCCGCAGGGGAACCGAATTTCAAACCGCTCAAAACTCCTGCAAAGGGAGCGTAAACCCGAACAGGACCACGACATTAAGAAAAAGCGAAACTTTCCCGCTGTTCGGTTCAACGATCACGAATGAACTCATACAGTTAACCGGTTTGACATCTCGTCACCCGACTCCATTTTATGATTCACCTAAATTGAGGCAAGCGTTCAAGACAATTTGACTTTCCTCCCAAATGGGGTTATCGTTTCAAAAATACAGGGACTTTGTGCCGGTAATGATTCATTTCGCGATGTTGAAGGCTTTAAAAGATAAGCTTCTAAATTTATCAAACCGCTCTGTTTCAAAAAAGGAGGTTCTCCCATGTCGCAATTTACTCATCTCTTATCACCAATAAACATCGGCACGATGACTCTTAATAATCGGATGATTATGGCACCCATGCAGACAAATTATGCTGATGAACGGGGGAATGTTACCGACCAGCATATTGCCTATCATGTGGCGCGTGCAAAAGGCGGAATCGCATATAACATGACAGGTCAAACTGCGGTGGCGCTGCAGGGGCGGTATAACCGCAGAATGCTCTGTCTATATGACGATAAGTTCATACCGGGATTTAAAAGGCTGGTCGATGCCGTTCATTCTGCCGGCGGAAAACTGGTGATTCAACTGAACCACTGCGGACCGAAGGCAGATCCAAAGGCAACCGGCATGCCGGTGCTTGGGCCTTCGCCCATTCAGGACAATCCTGAAAGCGGCGTTCCGGTGGAGATTTCAAAAGAAGAGATTCAGAATATCGTCTCTTACTTTGGAAATGCCGCTTTAAGAGCCAAAACCGCTGGAGCCGATGGCATTGAGATTCATATGGCACACGGATACCTGCTAAGCTCTTTTCTAACCCGCCATATGAACAAGAGAAAAGATGAATTCGGTGGAGACATTCACGGCCGGATGCGGTTTCCGCTTATGGTGCTAAGCCATGTAAGACAGTGTGTGGGATTGGAATATCCCGTCATCTGCAGATTTTCAATGGGGGATTTTGAAAATACCGGCATAAGCCTTGAAGATGCGCTGGTTTTGGCAAAAGCCCTTGAGACTTCCGGTGCCGATGCGCTTCACATCTCCAGCTATAAGGATGCAACCGCGCCCTACTATATGCCTCAGGGACACCTGATACCCTATGCGGAAGAGGTGAAAAAAACGGTAAACATTCCTGTGATCGGTGTGGGGCGAATTCTGGACCCCGGATATGCCGAACAACTTCTTGTTGACGGTAGGGTGGACATCGTGGCGCTGGGAAGACAGCTTTTGGCGGATCCGGAGTTTGCCAATAAAGTGAAAGAAGGAAAAATCGATGAGATCATTCCGTGCATCGGCTGCAACAGCGGATGTATTGGACGTACGATTACCTTTCATACCACATGCGTTTCAAATCCGAAGACAGGCTATGAGTCAACGGTGCGGATAGAGCAGGCTGAAAGAAAGAAAAGGGTTATGGTCATCGGGGCCGGGCCGGCAGGGATTCAAACGGCATTGACGGCATCTGGAAGGGGACATCAGGTTACCTTATTCGAAAAAAGATCCTATCTTGGGGGAAATTTTCACATTGCTTCGCTTCCGGATGGAAAACAAGATCTGCAACGGCTGATCGAGCACTGGGATGTTGCCTTAAAACGCCACAATGTGGATGTGAGACTCAACACGGAGGTTTCGCCGGAAACCATAAAGGATGAAAACCCCGATGAAGTGGTGCTCGCCATAGGTGCCACCTCCTATCATCCTCCGATCAGAGGGATTGACTGCCCAATTGTAATAAAAGCAGAAGATGTGTTTCTTAAGGAATCCCGCATCGGAAACCATGTTGTTGTGGCAGGTGCCGGAGAGGTTGGCCTTGAGATAGCAGATCACCTGGCGCGCAGAGGAAAGTCGGTAGTCGTTGTTGAAATGAAGGAAACCGTCGGCCACGACGTCTCCAAGAACACGAAACCGGTGCTGTTAAAACGCCTGCAAGAGGCCGGGGTTGACATTCGAACCCGAACCACCTTGAAACGCATCGAAGACAGCCGTGTTGTCGTTGAAGCAGACGGCAAATCATCGACCATTGACAATGTCGACAACGTGATACTGGCTCTTGGTTTTCGGCCCAATCATGGCATACTGAAAAAACTTGGCTCTGTTGTTGAGCCAACCCATGTGATCGGAGATGCATTTAAGGTAAGACAAGCTCTCTCTGCTGTGCGCGATGGGTTTGATCTCGGATGCAGGTTATAGACTAAAAAGACTCTTGTCCTGGCGCTCCGAGAAAGGATAATAACATGCCTATAACCAGGGCCTGTATGATCCAGCCGATAAGGCAAACTCCCAAAGCACGCCATGTGCTGCGATAATCAAGAGCCTGTCTTACGGCGATAACCATTGCCACCAGCATCCAGATCCCTGCCAGCATATAGATCGGGGCGGTAAGCCCTGGAATCAATCCAAGCGCCCGGATCAACCCTGGAGAACTGGAAAAACCGATTGTTCTCAACAACTGGCCATGGTCGGCCCTGGTCTGTGGTTCAGGTAAAAATCTGGTGCCAATAAAGTAGGTAAGATAGGCCCATATGTACCACCCGATAAGGGCGATAAGCGTTCCGATCAGTATTCCCTTGATTCCCCCCTGATGAATGATCCCCACGCCGGCAGCGACGCTGGAAAGGATAACAACTCCCATCGCCTGTCCCACGGCGTTTTTGTCTGCTTCGACCTCTTCATAAATTTTAACATCCAGTTTAGCAGCACCGATGATTCGGTCCTTGAAACTTGTCATGCGACGTTTTCCTCCATGTTTTTGATGGTACGCGACTCTCAGTTTGTTTTTCTGACCCAGCTTTACCATATTACCATCCAGGTAAACCATCAAGCTATAGTTTTTTTGGTTTTCGAAATGCGATTGCGCGGTGAATTATAAACCGTTTAACATTCACCGAGAATTTCTCTGTCATTGACCAGAAGTGCTTGCATGAAAACGCATTTTAGGGTACGCAAGATACGTTTTGTTAAACTGATCGGTTCCAGGTTCTGGGTTCGGGGTTAGAGGGTTGCAACAGATTCAAATCGCTCATGATATGGAGCGGAAGTTAGAAAATTCATCTTAAACAGATGGGTTTAATAATATTATGCCACAACCCATAGACATCTGCTTTATACGTGGTCTTTGTGAATTTTAACCCGGAACGCAGAACGATAAACCGCTCAACCTGGGTTTTTCTTAAATAATGATGGTATTAATATCTTATCGTCTCGTCGGCGGTTATATTATTCCAACTTAAGACAGGCTTCAAAAAATTCTCACAGAAAGGAGCGCCATGGAAACCAAAAGACCAAACATTCTTTTCATCATAACCGATCATCAGGCGTACTTTGGCCACAACAGGGAAGGTGAGTTTGAATACAGACCTCCACATTTTGAAAAATTCGCATCTGAAGGAGTGCGTTTTGAGCGTGCGTACAGCGTAGCTCCGGTCTGTACACCTGCGAGATCAAGCATCATGACGGGTGTGTATCCCGGAAGACATGGGTTGATGTGGAATACAGAATTTATAGATACTCCTGATTTCAGGCAAGGGCAACTTTTGTACAGCCACTATCTTTCCCGGGCCGGTTATCGAAATGCATATGTGGGCAAATGGCATTGCGGCAGAGAAAGGCTTCCAATCGATTACGGGATCGAAGGCTGGTCCATGGCTGATTATGGAGCACCTTACATGTCCGAGGCATATAAAGCATATTGCGCTCAAAGGGGGCTGGGCGATGCGAAAGCCTGCATCGATTATCACCTTAACCATCCCGAATGGAGCGGAAAAACGCTTACCCTTCATCATCCCAACCCGTTTTATTTCATGAGGGGCTGTGGGGTACTGCAAGGGCCGGCACGGGCCCACGAAGAGCAGTTTGTCGCTCATCTTGCCATAGAAAAACTTCGAGAATTCGCTGAATCAAAACAACCATGGAGCCTTGTAGCTAGTTTCTGGGGACCTCATCATCCCTACTTCCCCTCAGAACCATATGCATCTATGGTCAATCCGAGCACCATCCCGGAATATCCGACTTTTAACGATGACCTGAAAAACAAACCTTTACGATACCTGCTTCATCGCGACATGGTTTTCAACAGCCGTTCAACATGGCCGGAATGGTCAATCTGGCAGACCGTGTTGGCTCGTGCTTACGGACAGGGGTACCAGACAGACGCAGCGGTAGGTGGAATTTTAGACGCCCTTGAAGAACTAGGGCTTTCTGAGAATACCCTCGTCATCTGGTGTTCAGATCACGGCGATACGGTCTCAAGCCATGGAGGGGTCTGGGATAAGGCAAGTACCTTTGCAGAAGAGGTGGCCCGTATTCCGATGGCGGTACGGTGGCCTTCTGGAATAGAGGCCGGCAGGCGCTCGTATCAACTTGTCTCCAACATGGATGTAACCGCCACCATGCTCGATGCTGCCGGCGTTGAAACGCCCTCAACCATGCACAGCAGAAGCCTTTTGCCGATTTGCAGGAACCCCGAAAGCGTTGCCTGGCAGAAGCATCTGGTCTGTGAGCACTATGGGCATCTTGGAGACAGGATCATACAGCGCATCGTAATCCAGGGGGATTACAAATATGTAGCGGCGCTATATGACGGAGATGAACTGTATGATCTTAAAAATGATCCCTATGAAACAAACAATCTGATCGATTCGGCCGAATACTCAGAAGTGAAGGAGGAACTGAGACGGCGACTTGTGGAACATATCGAGAACACACGGGATGAGCAAGCATACAAGATAGC
>JAFDFZ010000241.1 GCA_019309565.1 Deltaproteobacteria bacterium | reverse complement strand
CTGCTTTACTTCGCTTGGCTCACAACCGGGGTGGTGAAATATCTGATTTGGGGCTTTATAAAGAGGATTTTGAGTTGTGCCGGGATGCCGCCTTTTGGAGTTTCAGTTTCGTCCTGAGCCGTTCAATGAGCTGTGCCGGGCTTTCTTTGACGAGAATTTCATTAAACTGCATTCGATAATTTTTTACCATGCTTACACCCTCGATCCTAATATCGTAGATCCGCCACCGCTGGTCGTGGTATCGCATGCTGTAGTGCACTGAAACTTCAAGGGTTCTTCTTTTAAGTTTGGTTTTCACTATCGCCTTTTTATCCGACAGTAATTCCTGGGATTCGTATGTAAAATTCGCGTCCCGGTATTGTCCTTTGAGCCTGTTCAGGTATGTGTTTTTCAGAAATTCGGTCAACAGCACCGTAAATTCCTGTTTTTGGGCGGAAGAAAATTTTTTCAAATTCCTTGAAAGAACCCGTCTGGTAATCTCCCTATAATCAAACACCTCCCGTATAGTTTCCCAGATACGTTGTCGCATTTGATCTTCTTTGGAACCGTCCATGTACTGTGTTTCGTTCATTATCTTAAGCGCCTTTGTGATCGCCTCTCGAATTACCTCAATGGGCTGTTTACTTTGAGCCGATACCTGTATCACGGATGTACACGTCAATAACATTCCCCCAACGATGATAATCAACAGGTTTTTCGCTTCTTTAGCTTTTAAGGGAATACACAAAAGGTCAATCCTCCACTCTGAGTGGCGATCTTAAGCAAACACCTCCCTCATACCGGCCTTATCCACTCTTTTTTCGATCTCCTTGATATCAGTGGTGTAAAGACCCCGTTGCCTCATTCGGTCGAAAAACACGGATCCTGAAAACGTATATTTAAGGCCAAGTTTTCCTTTCGACTGCATCTCGGATCGAACAAACTGAATGGCGTCTCCCACAGCCAGCGTATCGGGAATGACAAGCGGTCTTTCTTTTCTTACGTGTTTGACAGCGTTGTATCCCGCAAGCGTGCCGGTGCAGATGGCCTCTGTGTGGCCCACCAGAAGCCCGGCCTTCTCTCCTGCACAAAAAAGATTTTCAATCCCCTCAACCCTCAAAGCATCATCTCGCGGCGCCATACCCATATAGCGGATGGAATTGCCGATACCGCCTGCATATGGATCTTCGAATCGCGCGTTTTCCAACCCGGGCACCTCCCGAAGCATGTCCAGCGGAAAAAACGGGCTCATGAGCTTGGCATGCCCTGTGTCGAGCAGAACGATGTTTTCTTCAAAATCTGATATCGCGTACTGCTGGCAGGCCTTCACAGAAAGTTTTCCCTTCAGTCTAATGTTTTCTGGTAGAGGAATCACCATAACTCCCCTGCGGGTTAAGGTATCGCGAATCTCAGGGCAGAGCGATTCCTTAAGAAGCTTGCAGGATCCGCTGAATGCTCCGATCTGCTCCCCTTTTTGACCCACCATTTCGCTCACCCCGGCTTTGGCGCTAAGGCTGACCCGCCCCCCGAAAGAATGGCAGCGAAGCACACACATGACACATCCGTTGCCGTATTTATTACAATTTGCGGGAGGGCCCGCAGTTCCGGTGGCATCAACAAACGCATCCGCCTGGAAACAGACCTGTTCTTTCCCCTGTTTTCCTCTTACCGCTTTGATGCGCCCATCTGTAATCTCCACCTCTGTGATCCGGGTGGAGGTCTGGATATCGATTCCTTTTTCTTTAAGAAACCGCCGAACCGCTGGTTCCATGGCTGCAACATTATAGAGCGAGGCATGGCGGTGTCCGGGAAAATCAAGATCCCTATGCAAAGATAACCGGTCGGTGAGTTCAAACAGCTCCCCTGCTGCCATGGCGATCATCTCTTCTGCGGCTGTATACCGGCCGTTGTTTCGCATAATTCCACCAACCAGACCGGTGCCAAGCAGCATATCGGTTCTTTCGATAAGCATCACTTCAGCTGCCTGCTTGCTGGCTGAGACAGCGGCCGCACATCCAGCCCATCCAGCGCCCACTATGATTACTTTCATGAATTACCTCCGGTACTGACAGAGTCTTGTTGTCTTGAAACAGCCGGTTGTTCCTTAAAACATCGAAATTGACAATCCGGGTATAATAAAAACCGTTAACACATTGACGGCATGCTTACAATAAAAGAAACGCACAAGGTCGTACCGTCTTCGGTCTGCTGTTTTTTGCCACAGGGCTTGCAATCTGCGGCAACCTATCATAGCTTGATTTAAAAGAAATTCCGAGATGTTACATTATACAAAGGAGTTCTGTTCGATGGAAAAGCCGAAAGTGCTGGTAAGGGTGGATCTGACCGAAGACAGCCTGGAACAACTGAAAAACGTTGCCGTAATCGAAGTTCGACCCTCGGCAGATGGAGAAGAGCTGCTTCGGATCATCGAGGGTTTTGAGGCCATTGTTTGTACCGGTCCGGAACGGTACTACACTGAGCCTTTTTTTCAGGCTGCCTCAAAGCTTCGAATACTGGCAAGAGTAAGCGCCGGTGTGGATATGGTGGATGTTGATGCGGCTACCCGAAATGGGGTGATGGTGACCAATGCACCGGGCGCCAATGCCACATCGGTAGCTGAAATGGGGATTTTGCTTATCCTGGCCCTGTCCAGGAAATTAATTGAGTGCGATCGAACGGTGCGCTCGGGGCAAAACTTCAGACGCCCGGAGCTTCGCCAGTCTTTACGAGGTTTTGAAATACAGGACAAGAAGCTGGGCATTGTCGGTTTCGGGGCTGTCGGACGTCAGGTGGCAAGGCGAGCTCTGGGTTTGGGGCTTGTGGTAAGCGCGTATGACCCTTATCTGGATGACGAGCTGGTTCGAACCGAAGGGGCGCTGCCAAGAACCCTGTATGAGCTGTTAAGAGAATCTGATTATTTGATGTTATGCTGCCCGTTAACCGATGATACCCGGGGGATGATCAATCAGAGGCGCATTGAAATGATGAAAACAGGGGCTTATCTCATCAATATCGCAAGAGGCGGGCTTGTGGTTCAAGAGGACCTGGCGGATGCGCTTGAAACCAACAAACTTGCAGGGGCCGCGCTTGATGTGACGACACCCGAACCGCCCCCGACGGATGATCCCCTGTTTAAGTGCAAAGGGGTGATCTTCAGTGCACATCAGGGCGGAAACACAGAGGAGGCCTGGGAGAGGATCTGTCAGATGGCGGTAAAGAACGTGGTTCAGGCCCTGAACGGAGAAAGACCTCAGAACCTTGTTAACCCGGAAGTTCTTTCCTAGCTGCAAAGCGGGATTCATGGAGAGAGGAATTTTAGAAAATACCTCGATCTATTAGGCGCTTAACAACATCATATCGACAATTTGTTGCCGTTATTGAATTACATGCTTTTGATAAGCGTTTATAGTGAACTAAAGTTTAAAGTGAGCTAAAGTGAGCTAAAGTTAAGGAATTTGGTCTATTTTTAAAATGAAAGAGCGAAGC
>JAFDFZ010000081.1 GCA_019309565.1 Deltaproteobacteria bacterium | reverse complement strand
AATGACAGGGATTTGTGGCTGGGCACATATTAGCAGATCACTTGGAATTAGGGATGGAAACTATCATTCTTTATCCTGAGAGCACCACTTCAAAGTGGTATACGCAAGAGCTTTCGTGGTCAGAATCAGTGAATCCAGGGCCACATATTCATCAAGCCCATGGGCGTTTTTTCCCCGGGGACCGAAGCTTACGGCCGGAAAACCAAAATACTGGGCGTATCTCGTATCTTCCGACCAGGTATTGCCCCTCGGCTTAACTTCGATGTCCTTACCGACGATCTCCTTAACTGCAGACAAGACCGTTTGGACAAATGGATGGGCCGGATCCTGGTAATATGGCTCACATCGAAAAGAAAGCCATTGGATCTCGGGCGGGTGCTCCCGGAGCCACTCGTCCTGTTCCGCTGTTTCAATCGCTTCTTTCATGTTGGTCGCCATTACGGGGTGTCTCCTTTCTTGAGTTGTTTTGCAACAACGGAGCTAATCGTTATTTACCCCGTTAGAGAAAGCCACCGACTCCTGTCGGTTGTATAGATAATTGCTTATAGATGGTGGTTTAATGCCACCATCTATAGTCGTTAGAGAACATCGTTCTCTAACGGGGTTTACCCACAACCTTAAGTGCATCCTTAAGGCTCTTTTCTATCAATTCTACCATTTCATCGATATCGCTCTCATCAGCGATCAGTGCCGGAGCCACCGCAAACCAATCCGGGTTGATCCGCAATATGATACCGTTGTCAAGGCTTGTTTTTTTCAACGCCATGCCAAGCTCGGGAAACGGCTCAAGAGATTGCATGTTCCTGACAAGCTCTACACCTCGAATCATCCCTCTGCCGCGAATTTCCCGCACAACACCAAGGGTTTTCAATCCCTCAAGCTTCTTTGCCAGGTAATCACCTAACCTTCGGGCTTTAACATCAAGCTTGTTTTCAACGATTTCATCAAGAACGGCAACACCAACGGCGCAGGCCAGTGGATTTCCGGCAAATGTGTGCCCGTGGGCGAATTGTATCTCATCTTCTGGCATGCCGAAAAACGCATCTTTCATGTCCTCCCGCGCCATCATGGCACCCAGGGGGATTGCCCCGCTGGACAGTCCTTTCCCCGCACAGATAATGTCCGGTACGGCTCCAAAGCTCTGGGCTGCGAACATATTTCCCGTTCGCGCATAACCGGTGATCACCTCGTCATAAATCAAAATAATGTTGTGCCTACGACAACTTTCCTTTAGCATGGAAAAGAACTCATCCGTGGGGGTGATGATGCCTCCTGTATTACAGATGGGCTCTATGAGAACCGCTGCAATGGTGTCGGGGTCTTCATTGATCATTATGTCTTCTGCCATTTTCGCAGCAAAGCGGTTTGCCTCGTCCCAGGATGAAAATACATCACGGAAGTGGTGAGGTAAAAAAGCCTTGATAAATCCGTTCATCTGAGGCTCAAACTTCGCCTTGCGTTTTCCCCAGCCGCTTGCTGCCATCGCTCCGAAGGTGGCCCCGTGGTAGGCCTGGTAGAAGCTTATGAATTTGTATTTTCCAGGATGCCCTGTTTGTTTGAAATACTGACGAACGAACTTCATGGCAGCTTCCGTCGATTCCGAGCCACCGCTAAAAGGCTTGATATAGTTAAGGTTTTCCGGGGTGACAGCGCCAAGCCGCTCGATAAAATCCAGGGTTACATTTGAAGTTCCATGAAGCGGTGGCGCAAACGTTATTTTTTCCATTTGCCTGCGCATGGCTTCCATTACCCTTGGATGACGGTGGCCCAGTACGGCAACATAGATACCACCGATGGCATCGAAATATCGTTTGCCGCTCTGATCCCAGTAATAAAGTCCTTCGGCCTTATCTACGATGAGCGGGGCCTCTAGAAATTCAGAGACCTGAACAAAATCGATGAATGTAAGCTTAAGAAGTCTTTCCTGCCTGGATGTCAGTTTCATGATATTCTCCCCCCCCTTTTTCTGACATTATCCTCTAATTAATGTTCCCGTCAATCCCTGGGTTCATGAATTTTGAAAGATAAGCACAAACTGCACTGCTGGAAGTGCTGAGACAAAGCCGGAGGATGGGAGGATAGATCAGTCAAAATTGATTTTGTCAGGCGCAAAAAACAACTGCAGCAATCAGGGCAGCCCTGCAAATATGATATATTAGCCGTATCTTGACACGTTTTTTTCTTTCTGACATATTACTTAAACAGTTCGCTGTTTTCTATTCCTGCTTAACAATCTCAAACATCACGTATCAGGCGCTTAGTTGTAATTTTTTGCATTTTATATTCCTATCAATAACAGGATCAAAAGCGGTTATGATGTGCTGTAGCCTTATAGCCCGTTATTTAAAAACTATTTGAATTTCATAGGAGCTAAAAGAGATGGAAAAAGTTTTTTTACAGGAAATGTCATGGTACGAAGTAAAACAGGTGCTTGAAGTAACGGATCTGGCAATTGTACCTCTGGGTGCCAACGAGGTGTATGGCAAACATTTACCGCTGGGCTCAGACACCATTGTAGCCACGGAGCTGGCTGTTCGGGTTGCCAAAAAGGTGGGCGCAATTGTCACCCCTCCAATTGCAATCGGAGATTCCAGCTCTCTGAGGGATTTTCCAGGCACACTGACCACCAGCCTGAGTGTGTTAACCGCCTATCTTAAAGACTGCTGTGAGAGTTTGATTCGACATAAGTTTAGAAGATTTTTCATTGTTTGCGGTCATCTGGGAAATATTCCGGCGGTCAATTCGGTTGCAAGCGATCTTTATGAACATGCTCTTTTTTCCATGGTTGATGTTTGGCGATATATGGCAAGGCAAGCTAAGGGAATTGTTGAAACTGACTGTTTTCCCGAGGGTCACGCAAGCGAAGTGGGCACATCCGTGTTGCTCGCTCTTCGGCCGGATCTTGTTAACATGGCACTGGCAACCAGAGAGGTGCCTCCATCAAAATGGATTCTATCCCCAGATCTAAGACATCTTACCATTTTCGGTGAACTTACCGAGTCCGGTGTGATCGGCGATCCCACACGATCGTCCGCTCAAAAGGGAGAGGAGATATTGAAAAGAGCCATCAATGAATTGTCTGAGTTTGTAGGCAAATTTAAGCAGATGGATCTCAGAACCCCACAGCCGATTCAGCCAAAGAGATGATTCGCTCAGTACAGATGCTCACCGGCAGGGGGATCTGTAAGTTCATGAGCATCGACACAAGAGATAGACATCGGAAAACAGTTATATTAGACGGCAGGCTTGGTCCAACCGGATGCGATGGCGAAAGAACTTTTAGAAATACGAAACCTTCAGGTACATTTTCGACTAAAGGAGGGATTGCTCAAACCGGTAGATGGAGTAGACTTTGATCTGGTGGAAGGCGAAATTCTCGGCATCGTAGGGGAATCAGGTTGTGGGAAAACCGTCACCGCTCTTGCCATCTTAAGGCTCATCCCCCAGCCTCACGGCAGGATTGTGGAGGGAAGGATACGATTTAACGGTTTGGACCTGTTATCTTTAAGCGATTCTGAGATGCGAAAAATACGAGGAAACGATATATCAATGATTTTTCAGGAGCCCATGACTTCCCTTAACCCGGTTTTCAGGGTCGGTCACCAGATCGCTCAGGCCATCCGGCTACACCAGGGCCTGTCCAAAAAGGAATCCATGGAACAGGCAATAGAGATGATGAGGCGCGTGGGCATTCCATCTGCCGAATTACGGGCCAGAGACTATCCACACCAGCTAAGTGGCGGAATGCGCCAGAGAGTGATGATTGCCATGGCTATGTCCTGTCGCCCAAAACTGCTGATTGCAGATGAACCCACCACCGCACTTGATGTAACCATCCAGGCGCAAATACTGGATCTGATGAAAAGATTAAACGAAGAGATCGGTACATCCGTCATCCTTATTACTCATAATCAGGGGGTGATCGCTGAAAACACCCAACACGTAATAGTCATGTATTGCGGCAAGATCGTTGAGAGCGCCGGTGTGAAAGAACTGTTTGCATCGCCTATGCATCCGTATACCAGGGGGCTCATGAAGGCTATTCCGGATGTAAACGCAGGTGCCGGATGCCGCAGGAGGCTCTATGTCATCCCCGGCATGGTAATGACTCCGATGAATCTGCCTGTAGGCTGTCGGTACAAATCTCGCTGCTCTCAGGCTTTTGAACCGTGTTCCGAACAGGAGCCACCGCTTTTTGAGGCCCGCCCCGGGCATTGGGTCAGGTGTTGGCATTATAAGTGACAATGAACGAGAATCTGCTTGAAACAGAAAGTCTAAAAAGGCATTTTGACATTACAAGGGGTCTTTTTTCCCGCAAACGGCGTATTGTCAGAGCCGTTAACGGAGTTGATCTGGTTTTAAAGAAAGGCAAAACCACCGGGCTGGTTGGTGAAAGCGGCTGCGGCAAGACCACAGTTGGCGAATTGATTTTGCGGCTCCAGAATCCAACAGGCGGGCGTATTTTTTTCGAGGGTGAGGACATTACAGCCTTTGATAACAAGAAAATGTGGCAACTTCGCCGTCAGATGCAGATTATCTTTCAGGATGCCTTTTCATCCTTGAATCCACGCCAAACCGTGGGCAGGATTGTTCAGACACCCTTGATCATTCATGGAATCGGAACAAAGCAGGAACAGATGTCTCGTGTCCGTAAGTTGCTCAATGAGGTGGGCTTGTCTGCAGAGCATACTCACCGTTATCCACATCAATTCAGCGGAGGACAGCGCCAGCGGATCGGCATTGCTCGAGCTTTGGCGTTAAATCCCAAGCTGATTGTCTGTGATGAGCCTGTATCTGCGCTGGATGTTTCGGTTCAGGCCCAGGTTCTAAACCTGCTTCTTGAGCTTCAGGATCGGTATCGATTAACATATCTTTTCATATCCCACGATTTAAGCGTGGTTAAACATATTTGCGATTACGTTTTTGTTATGTATTTGGGTAAGATTGTTGAATCAGCCTCAAGTCAAAGCTTATACTCCGAGCCGCTTCATCCTTACACACAGGCACTCATGGCGGCATCTCCGGTACCCGACCCGAATTTGAAACGTAAGAAGCTGGTTTTACAGGGAGAAACTCCAAGCCCTATAAATCCACCAGGCGGTTGCCATTTTCATGTCCGATGCCCCTTGGTACAGAAAGAATGTTCGTTTAAGATGCCTGAATTATTAGAAGTTAAGACCGGACATAAGGTCAGATGCCATCGCTTTCAACCTGGTTTTGCAACCCGATCACCCGATCAAAAACAAGATCGGGAGCATGATCACGGGATAAACCCATAACAAAGGAAAGGAGGTATATCATGATTTACAATTACAAGAAACAAACGGCGTTATTTACGGTATCACTCATACTGGCAGTGGTTGGTTTGATCTTTTTTGCAGCGAATCAGACACCTGCCGAAAAAGTGAAACGGGGCGGCATTCTGCGATACGGGTTATCCAGTGAGCCTCCCAACCTGGATCCGCAGAAAAGCACAGGTACGGCTGCCCAGGTGGTCAAAAGCGCTGTCTATAGCGGGCTGCTTCGGTACTGGAAAGGGTATAAGATCGATCCTGATCTGGCAAAATCATGGGATATTTCTTCCGATGGCAAAACTTACACCTTCCATCTACACGAAAATGTTTACTGGCATAACGGGGATAAGTTCAGTGCAGAAGACGTAAAATTCAGCCTGGAAAGAATCATGGACCCCAAAGCGGGCAGCTCCCTGAAAGCCGAGCTGACACAGATGATTCAAAAGATTGAAGTTGTAGACGACAATACCGTGAAAATCACACTGAAAGCGACCAGCCCCGATTTCCTCCATGTTCTGTCTGTAGCCTATTGCAAGATTGTGTCCAAGAAATTTATCGAGTCTGGAGGCAATCCGAACAAGACCCTTATGGGGACGGGCCCCTTTAAATTTAAGGAATACACCCCTACGGTGAGCATCAAGGTAGTACGAAACGAAAACTATTTTAAAAAGGGCCGACCCTATCTTGACGGTATTGACTTTATCTTTTATCCCGATCAGACCACCCGAGTCACTGCTTTGCGCACCGGCGCGGTGGATATTATCGGGTATCTGCCATGGAAGCAAATGAGCGCCATAGAACGTGACAGGAAACTGAAAGTTCTAAGTGACAAGGAAATGCTGTTTATGGATGTGCAGATCAACGTCAAGCGCTCTCCGCTTGATAATCCAAAGGTCCGTAAAGCGCTGGCCTGGGCCATCGACCGGCAGGCAGTGGTAAACAGCGTCTTTTTCGGCCGCGGGAGAGTTATCGGCGGCATTGCATTTCCGCCATCCTGGAACGGGTATTCTCCCGAGCTGGCCAAAACCTATACTTACGATCCGGAGAAGGCGAAAAAGCTTCTGGCCGAAGCCGGATATCCAAACGGATTTAAGATGTCTGTTCTGAGTACCTTTCAGTATGGAATGCACAAGGTCACAGGAGAGATCGTTCAGGCGAATTTCAAGGATATCGGAATAGACTGCGATCTTGAACTGGTGGACTGGGCAACCGACATCAAGCGGCAGAATGCCAGTGAGTTTGATGTCCAGGTCATGGGGACCATGCCGGGTTATAAAAGCGGCGCATTCCTGACCCGGTTTTTCCGAACCGGTGGTGTTTACGCCAATGCCTGTCAGTTCAGTGACAAGAAGATCGATGAGCTGCTGGACAAAGCTGCGTTTGAAATGGATCCCAAGAAAAGGGCGCAGTTGTTTATCGAGGTTCAAAAGCGTGCCCTTGAGCTGAACCCCATCATTTTTATTTGCTGGCGAGAGCAAGCAGAAGGGGCCGCTGTCTATGTCAAAGGGTACGAGCATATTCCCGGAATTTATGATTCCTCCAACACGTTTGATGTCACCTGGCTGGATAAGTAATCACAGCTTCAGACCAACGAATCGCCTTGCTGTATAAAACGGCAAGGCGATTCCAAAAAGCGCATCGAATATTATGTTGCAGTATATCATCCGCAGAACGCTTCTGGCCCTGTTCATGATTTTTTGCGTTGGAACCATCATCTTTTTTTTGATCCATTTAATCCCGGGCGATCCGGTGGATGTAATCTTAAGCGGTGTGGGATCGGGGAGTTCGGCAACACCTGAACAGTATGAAGCCATGCGCGCAACCTTAGGGCTGGACAAGCCGCTCTATGAGCAGTACCTGCGTTGGTTGTTCAGGTTCCTTAGAGGTGATCTCGGAACCAGCCCCCTTTCAGGCAGGAAAGTTGCTCCCGATATCATTCGACAGCTTCCAAGGACGCTGGAATTGATCGCAGGGGCGCTTATCATCGCGGTGTTGGTCGGGCTTCCGGCAGGTGTGATTGCTGCTGTTAAGAGCAACACCCGATATGACCTGGCGGTTACAACCCTATCTCTGGTAGGCCTTTCTTTGCCTAACTTTGTGGTGGGAACCATGCTCATTTTATTGTTCGGTCTATACCTTGAATGGATCCCTCTGGGCGGTTACATTGCTTTCTCAGAAAATCCCTCAGAACACCTAAAGCTGTTGTTTTTTCCAAGTTTCGCCCTGGGCCTGGCACTAGCGGCCATTATCATGCGAATGACCCGATCATCGCTTCTTGAGGTATTGCGGCAGGATTATATCCGGACGGCAAGAGCAAAGGGCTTGTCCGAGTTTGTCATCAACTACCACGAGGCCTTAAGAAACGCCCTTATCCCTGTGGTTACCATCACAGGGGTTCAAATCGGAACGTTGCTGGGAGGTACGGTGGTGGTCGAATACGTTTTCGGTTGGCCCGGCTTAAGCACTCTGCTTATACAGGGAGTCTGGCATCGCAACTACCCTATGGTGCAAGGGGTGGTAATGCTCATGTCTGGAGGTTTCATATTCATTAATCTCATTGTGGATATCATCAATGCTTACCTGGATCCGCGTATTCGCTATCAGTAGCAAGCACGTTTACGGAGGGCACATGGTTTTTAAGCCGAAACAGCGAGCCCTGTCCAATTGCACTTTGCGCAAACCTCCGGGGATTCAACAGGACGAACTTATGGGCAGCGTATGGGATTAGAGAGCATCTTGTGCTTTCGGCAAGCAAAGGTGTTCAATCATCTGAAAATTATGATCTTAAAATTTACAGAAAACAGGAAATTGCCTTTACGGAATAGATGCATATGAGGCAACTTTTTGGAAACGTTCGAGTTATCGTGGGAGGTGCTGCCATCGTTCTGCTTTTTATGATGGCCCTACTGGCTCCAACCATAGCCCCGTTTGAACCCAACAGGATGAATCCCTCCAAAGCATTAAAAGACCCCGGATCAGTCTATCTGCTTGGTACAGATGACCTGGGTCGCGACATCTTCAGCCGCCTTGTCTATGGAACAAGGATATCACTGTCGATCGCTTTAACGGCAGTATTCATAGCTGCAATGGCTGGTGTATTCCTGGGGGTGGTGGCCGGCTATGCAGGAGGACTTGTCGATACCGCTATTATGCGGATGGTGGATATTTTGATGTCTTTTCCTCCGATTCTGTTTGCCATTGCCATTGTGGCTTTTATGGGAACGGGTGTGCCTAATTTAATTGCCGCTATAGGAATACTCTATACACCTCGATTTGCCCGGATAGCATACAGCTCTACTATGTCCGTAAAAGAGAACGATTATGTGAAAGCCTCGCGTGCGATTGGGGCCTCTCATTTCTGGATTGTTGCAAATGACATTCTGCCCAATATTATGGCCCCCATCATCATTCTAATATCGCTCAGTGTGGGTACGGCTATCCTTCTGGAATCCGGTTTGAGTTTTCTTGGCATGGGACCACCGCCTCCAACATCCACATGGGGGAACATGATCGGTCGTTCAAGAGATCTGATGGACATCAAACCGATTATGGTCGTTTGGCCCTCTGCGGCCATAGCGATCACTGTTCTGGCATTCAACATCTTTGGAGACGGGTTGCGGGATGTGCTGGATCCTCGGCTAAAAATATGAAAAGGGATAAATGACATGGCTCGTCTTCGTATTGGGGTTGATGTAGGTGGTACATTTACAGATGTATGCGTGTTTGATGAAAATACAGGCCAGATCTTTGTGGAAAAGGTGGCATCTACTGCAGAAGATTCTTCTATTGGAATCTGCCAGGGGCTCAGGGCGGTTCTTGAGCGAATGGGAGCCGGCGGTGGGGATGTAACCTATCTGGCCCACGGTACCACTGTTGCAACCAACACCTTAATCCAGCATAACGGTGCGCGCACAGGACTTCTGATTACCAAAGGTTTCAGAGATCTGCTTGAAATTGCCAGGCAAACCCGAAGCCATCTTTACGATCTTCAGATCGACAAACCCCCACCGCTTGTTCCAAGAGATCTTCGTCTGGAAGTCGAAGAACGGGTCTATGGCAATGGGGCTGTTCTGATTCCCTTAAACCGTAAAACCGTAGAGAGGGCTTTATTTACGCTCAAAGAAGCGGGTGTTGCAGCAGTGGCTGTCTGTTTGCTCCATTCGTATCTGTTTTTCGATCATGAGAAGCAGATAAAACAGATGGCAAACAAAATGTTCCCCGAAGCATATCTGTCCATATCTCATGAAGTGACACCCGAATTCAGAGAATATGAACGGCTCAGTACCACCGTTGTTAATGCCTATCTCGGGCCGGTTATCAATCACTATATGATAGGTTTGGAAAATCGAGTAAAGGAGCTGGGGATCGAGACGGATATTTACATTACTCAGTCAAACGGTGGCATTATCTCGCTTGATAAAGCACGATTCAATCCGGTTAGAACCGTGCTTTCCGGGCCCAGCACCGGAGTTATCGGAGCGGCTCATACTGCCTCTACAGCCGGACATACAGACATCATCACCTTTGATATGGGTGGTACCAGCACAGACGTCTGTCTGGTGCAAAACAACCAGCCTCATGTTGCCATTCAGCGCGATATCGAAGGCTATACCGTAAAGACCCCCATGATCGATGTGCACACCGTGGGTGCAGGGGGGGGCAGTATTGCCTGGGTTGACACAGGAGGTCATTTAAAGGTCGGGCCCCATAGCGCCGGCTCTGACCCTGGGCCGGTTTGCTATGCCAGGGGTGGTGTAAATGTGACCGTAACCGATGCCAATGTGGTGCTTCAGACGTTAAACCCGCGGTATTTGCTTGGTGGAAGGATGCCCATCTATGCGGATGCCGCCAGACAGGCCATGGCAGAGCTGTCGAAACAGCTGGGCATGGATATGATTGAGGTTGCCCGTGGCATCATTTCAGTGGTGGTTGCCAACATGGTCCGCGCGGTACGGGTGATCTCCGTTCAGCGAGGATATGATCCTCGCACTTTTACTCTAGTCGGCTTTGGCGGGGCTGGACCATTGCATGCCGGTTGGATTGCTCGTGAGCTTAACATAAGAAGAATATTGATACCAGAGAGGCCCGGTATCGAGTGTGCTTTCGGAATCTTAACCACTGATATGCGATCTGATTTCACACAGACCCGTGTCATCTTACCCACCCCGGCAAATCTTTCCGAGATCAACAATATCCTGTCGGAGCTTGAGACCCGCGCACATATGTGGCTTTCAGCCGAGAATTTGCCGGAAGAGAAGTGGCAGATTCGACGTTTTGTTGATATGAGGTATATCGGTCAAAACTTCGAACTGTCCGTGCCGTTGCCCGAAGCTCGGCTTAACGAAGCACATCTTCGCGCTCTAATCAACAGTTTTTATGACGCCCATGAAAGGACTTATGGTTACAAGACAGAAGGGGAACCCACCCAGCTGGTTACTTTCAGGGTAGAAGCATACGGCCGTACTCCCAGGGCGAGGCTCACCCAGTATTCGTATGACGGAGAGGATCCCCGAAAAGCGCAGATCGATGAACGCCAGGTTTATTTCGGACAGGATATAGGGGGGACGGCTGTCTGTCCGGTATACGAACGAGATAGGTTGGAGTCCGGAAACTTCATTTCAGGCCCGGCGATAGTGGAGCAAATGGACTCAACCACTGTCATTCTGCCCGGTCAGAGTGCGAAGATGGATGAATATCGCAATTTGGTTATTTTCAGTGGTTCGGATTAGGTTTGTGGCCTAATTGTTCTGTGAGGAGGAAGATGAATATGCCGGTATCGTTGGATCCAATCACGGTGGAAGTGATAGAAAGCGCTTTTGCTTCATTGGTCGAGGAAATGGGGGAATCTTTGATAAAGGCCTCTTATTCCACCAATATTAAAGAAAGGCGGGATTGCTCCACTGCTTTGTTCGATGCCCGGGGCCAAACCCTGGCTCAGGCTGAACACATCCCCATTCACCTCGGCTCTCTGATAGGGATCGTGGAAGAGGTTTTGAAGCGTTATCCAGAACATAGCATAAGTGATGGGGATATGTTTATCGGCAATGATCCTTATGCAGGAGGCGGAAGCCACCTGCCGGATATGGTGGTGGTTTCTCCTGTTTTTGTGCAGGGAAGGTTGATGGGGTTTGTATCCAATCTGGCACATCATGCAGACTTTATGGACAGGGGCCATGCTCATATCTTCCAGGAAGGCCTGCGAATTCCTCCCATCAAGATTTTTCATAAAGATGAGTTGCAAGAAGATATCCTTAATCTTATCCTCTATAATTGTCAGGTTCCTGATGAACGCAGGGGAGATTTTCAGGCCCAATTTGCGGCTAACAAACTGGGAATTAAGCGGTTTCATGAACTATGCCGGCGCTTTGGAGCAGACACTGTGTGTGAGGCGGGCGCTGCATCCCTTGATTATACCGAGCGTAAAACTCGAGTTGCGATATCGGATATTCCAGATGGTGTCTATTCTTTTAGAGATCGTTTCGATAGCCCCGATTTGTCTGAGATCCTTCAGTTGCAGGTGGCGCTCAAAGTGAGAAATGATGAAATGCAGCTTGATTTTTCGGGCAATCCCCCCCAGGGTCGTCACGGGCTTAATATCGTTTGGACAGCCCTTCTGGCCACCGTCTATTATGCTCTTAAGACCCTGATTGATCCGACCATCCGCCCCAATGCGGGCTTTTACAGACCCATAAAGGTGGTGGCTCCAAGGGGAAGTATTTTGAACTGCTGTGAGCCGGCTGCCGTGGAAGCACGGACCCAAACCTGTCAGCGCGTGGTCGATTTGATTCATGGTGCTCTGGCCCCCGTTATCCCGGAGCGGGTGACGGCTGCACACAACGGAGCCAACACCGCCATTCATTTTGGCGGCATCCATCCCAGAACGAACCGTTATTACACCTATCTTGAAACCCTGGGAGGAGGGTTTGGGGCCCGGGCTACCAAGGACGGGCTTGATGGCGTCCAGGCCCATATCACCAATACTTCAAACCTGCCCATCGAAGCATTGGAGCAGGAATATCCGCTTATGATCGAGCGGTACGAACTGATCCAGGATTCAGGAGGACCTGGACGATGGCGGGGTGGCCTCGGATTGCTACGAGAAGTCAAATTGTTGGAAACAGAATGCAGCTTTCATTTTTCAGGCACCCGGTTACAGACCGCGCCCTGGGGACTTTTCGGCGGACATGAAGGGGGCAGAGCGGAAATAATTATCCGCCGGGCATCGGACAAAAAACGTGCTGACGGCAATGCGCTTCTTTTTCCCGGAGATTCGGTCATTGTAAAAACTGCAGGAGGCGGGGGCTACGGCCCGCCAAAGGAGCGTTGTCGGCAGTTGGTCAAGCGAGATCTGCGGGAAGGGAAAATCAGCAAACAGAAAGCCAAAGAAATATACGGCCTGCAAATCGATGAGTCCTAATCCTTTGATAGTTTTCATGGGAAAAATAGTGCTGCATTGTCATGATCATAATGGGGATGGACAATCAAAACTAGAGCCGATTCTACTCTGTTTCAAACCATAAAAAAGTAGTTGCTGGATTTTGAAATGTGCAAAAAGTAGAGGACGTATTAAACTTATTTGATGCCTGGATATATGGTATTGTGGTTTCATCCTGAGAAAATCAAAAAAGATGCTCCAGGTGCTCTTCATCATAATATTATTTAATTGCCAGGAGAATTGATAGGGGCAAAATATTTTAAAAGGAGGACAGTGAAGGTGAATGAATATTTACTTAATTGATAAATAAGTTTCAGGGTCTAATACGTAAACCTCTAAATATGTTTAAAAGTTAAATATGTCCCCTATATGAGCATTGAACCCCCCTTTTAATGGGTGATCCTTTTCTCACTCAGGATCGATTTTACCGATTCTATGACATAATTTATCTGGCTTTTCGATAACTGAGGGTAAAGCGGCAGGGATAAGGTGCGCCTGCCGATATTGTAGGCATTCGGAAAATCATGCGCTTTGTATGAAAAGGCTTTTCTAAAGAAAGACAGCGTGTGAACAGCCCGGTAGTTAACAGCCACCCCGATACCTTTAGCGTGCAACCCGTGAAGCAGCCGGTCCCTTTTTTCCGGATCGACCCATATGGTATATAAATGCCTTGCGGATATGCCTTTTGACTGTGGAATCTGTATGCTCTCAATTTTTGACAGTTCCTTATCGTATAATCTGCAGATTGTCTGCCGATGTTGTAAGTTTTTGTCAAGCCGCGGTATCTGGCCGATCAACAGCGCAGCCGAAATATCATGCATATTATACTTCCATCCGAGTCTAGCCATATCCCAGTGCTGATATTTTCCTTTGTACCGGGTTGCTGCATCCTTTGACATACCATGCAGCCTTAAGCACCTAACTGCCTGTGCAAGATCGGAATCCTCTGTAGCAACCGCACCACCCTCACCGCAGGTCATGTTTTTGGTGGCATAAAAGCTATAGCATACTGCGTCAGAGAGTTGTCCGGGCCGGTAGCCGTCCCGGGTCCCCTCAATGCAGTGGGCTGCGTCTTCAATGACTTTAAGATGGAAACGTTCTGCTATTTTTCGAAGCCCCCTCATATCCACCATGGATCCATAAAGATGCACGGGAATGATCGCCTTTGTCCGGGCAGTTATCGCGGCTTCAATTTTAGAGACATCCATAAGCCCCGAATCTTTCTCTACATCGATAAATACGGGTTTTGCCCCGGCATGCATGATCGCAGTTGCTGTTGCAATAAATGTCATGGGGGTTGTGATAACCTCATCGCCGGGGCCGATGCCAAGAGCAAGCAAACTTAAGTGAAGCGCCGCTGTGCAGGAATTTAATCCAACCACATGGGCAAGACCCGTGTATCTTGAAAAATCTTTTTCAAATCGTTCTGTTACAGGACCTGTGGTTAAGAAAGTAGATCGTAATACACCCGATACCCTTTCAATGTCATCTTGTGTAAGATCGTGCCGGAAAAACTCAACCTTCATCCATCCTCCTGAGGTAAAAGCCAAAAGCCTCCGTATTGTAACAATCATCAATTCTTGATGATATCCGGCTCATTGAAACACTTTCCATATCAACCGAAAATATATGCCGTAACCCTACACTTTCAGGTTCCAGAGCTGTTGCTCAGGTCCCCAGGTTCTTGAATCGAAACAGCGAGCCCTATTGAATTGCACTTTGTGCACCCCTTCGGGGATTCAACAGGGCGAGCGCATTCCCCCACAGCAAGCTGCAGGGTCTTCAATTCACGCGCCGGGCGTTTTACCGGGTTTTTCAAATACACCGATCAGGCATCCCACATTTATGTAGGGTTCCCGCTTCATGTGCAGGGTTCTAAAGCCTGCATTTTCCATGCGTAACGAAAATTCCTTTTCATCCCATCGATGTTCGTTTCTTCTTTCGGATCTTGAGGTGAACACAAAATACGGAATCGCCCAGGCGATGAGCCATCTGATATCCCAGAAGGTTTTAAGCCACCCGTGCTCTGCTGCGTATAACATCAGCCACTGGGGTATGGTATAAGAATCAGGTGTTGTTGAAATAACGGCCCTGCCGCCTGGTTTAAGTATTCTATAAAACTCCTTTAAGGTAAGATCGACATTTTTAACCTTCATGATGCAGTGCAGACTTGCCACTAAATCAAAAGCATTATCTTTTATGGGAAGATTCCTGCTTAAATCCATCAACCCGAATCTGATACGGGTGAAATGGTACTTTTTGAGGTTGAGAGCTCTGGCCTGATTGATGACAGAGAGCCCGAAGTCTATCGCCAGTACATTAAATCCTCGCTCTGCCAGCGGAAAAGTGGAATTTCCTGTACCGCAACCTGCATCAAGAACTTTGATTCCGGGCGGTAAGTTTAATCGATCAAGGGCCTCAAAAAAACCTCTGTGAACATTTTGAACAAGCTTACAGCGTATTGCAGCTTTGTAAAAGAAACCACAATGCTTCCACCAGAATTCTTCTGACATTTCTCCTATACCATGAACGACACCCCTAAACTAAAAACTTATAGCACAGGGTGGCAATATTATGAAAAATAAAGTTTGGAATATACTTAACCATCTTCCGGCTGATGCCGGTGGCCCTGCTCCAGGCCTAAGGGCGGCATGAGAGATGCGGTTTTTATCGAAGTAATTGAGATATATGTCTGGATTGCATAACTGGATCCGTTTGCAGCTTGCTGCAACCACTAAATCTCCGATCAAACGAGCGGTTTGCCTGCCTTTTGCTCCGGGCCGATAAAAGTTAAACCACTCAAGCACGGAAAGGAGCCCGACGGGGATTTTCTTTAAGGGCCTTGATATGTCAAAGCCGCCGTATATATCAAACATATGAATATGGGAATCTATGATCAACATGGATAAGTCAGAGAATTTTCCTGTCTTTTGTTATATAAATTCAGTGCTCCGATTTTTTAAATAGATTTCTCAGCATTGATATGTGCTGTATAGTGCGCAAGCTTCCTGAACCTTTTACTATGCAATCCGTTTTCGATATTTACAAGATTAATTTTCATAACCTGTTTTACTTTTTTCTCCGGTCCCCGGATTATTTTCAGGCTGCAATTTAAGCTCAAAACCGCTGGCTTCCCGTATGCCAAACATAGATGACTTAAGCATCTGTGTTGATATTTTAAGATGATTAAGCGAAATCACCCCAAGCACAAACAGTAAAGCCGTTGAATAGATCCTGGCCAGAAATATCTCAAGGAAATTCACTTCAAGAGGAACCGAAAAAATATAATGCAGAACCCAGATGCTGAAAAATTCAAAGGAACCAAAAGAGCCAGGCAGCATGGGTATCATAATCATGAAATTAATGATGATGTTTGCGGCCAGACACTCCACGTACCCGAGATCATAGCCGATGGTTTTTAGAACAAAATAGAGCCTGAATCCATCGAATATATATTTAAGCACTGCATACAGGGTGAAATAGCCGATGACTTTAGCCATAACCAGTTTTTTGCCAAGCTTAAGAAGATCCGAACTATCGATTCGGATGTTTCTATTATCCTTTAATGGCAAACAGGTTATAAGTTTTTCTATAAACTTCTCGATTCTATGCTTCTTTTGGATTATGAAAACCCATGTAATCGCAAGAGCCGTGCAACCCATATAAGAATAGATAATAGTGGTTTTAAAAATTTTGGGCGTATCGATACATATCACGATTATGCCCAGCAGAATCAAAAGAACTATAAGCGATAAGACCCTTTCGATAAGCAGAACCATGGTGGCGTTTGCAACCTGTATGTCCTCCTGTTTCTTCAATGCATATATTTTAAGTATTTCCCCTGATACGGGTACGATGAAATTTGCATAAGAACCCGAGCAGGTAATAAAAAACAGGTCACTGTATTTTATCTTTTTTATTACCCGAAACAGCATCTGGTATTTCTTGGCATACAGGGCGTAACTCAGAAGGTAGGCTGTGGCAAAATGCAGAATGTAGAGCGGATCGATATCTTTAATGATGCCCAGCAAGCCGTTTACGTCTATCTGAGTGAGCCAGAATCCAAAGAACGTGATGAAAACAATATAGATTCCGTATTTGATAAATTGACGGCTATGTATTATTTGTGGCATTTTGAATAAGTAAGGTGTTGAAGCGGCTGTAAATATACTTGTTTATAAGGCAGCCGTTGTAGATTTCATGATGCTTAAGCAGCCCTTCCCGCACAAAACCCATCTTCTTGTAAAACCTTATTGCACTTACATTATCATCGTTTACTTGAAGCCAGACCTTGATGAGATCAAATCTATTAAAAGCGATATCCAGAAAGACTTCCATCATCTCCCTTCCATACCCCTTGCCACGATACTCCTGTTCGCCGATGAAGATATGCATCTCACCGTTTCTGTTGGCATGGTCAATTCTGTTGAACCCTATCTGCCCGATTGGCG
>JAFDFZ010000017.1 GCA_019309565.1 Deltaproteobacteria bacterium | reverse complement strand
ATTATCCCAGCAGTCCCCCTTGCGGCACATGCTCTGGATAAATCCATGTTTACCAGGTTCTTTGCGAAATTCCGTGCATGCATACTGCACGCCTCGATCCGAATGAAAGATAAGCCCCTTTCCCGGACGACACCTGCGTATTGCACGCTTAAGTGCTGTAAGCACCATCTCATGGCCCAAAGAGCTGCTAAGCGCCCAACCAACAACCATCCGTGAGAACAGATCAATGATCACCGTAAAATACAACCATCCACTGCGGGTTGCCAAATAGGTAATATCCGACACCCAGACCCTGTCAGGGGCCTGTGCGGTAAAATTCCTTACCAACAGATTCGGTGCTAGCGGAAATTGATGCTTGGTATCGGTGGTCACTCGGTATTTACGCCGAACCTTAGAGCGAAGCCCAAGAGTTCGCATTCTCCTCGCCACACGGCTTCTGCTCACCCTGTGGCCTCGATCTTGAAGCTCTCGGCTGATCTTTGGACTTCCGTAACGGCCCTTGCTGCTGTCATAGATTTTAAGAATCTGTGCATCCAACCGCTTATTCTCCATCTGTCGCCCACTGGGCTTGCGATTCAACCCCGGTAATATCCGCTGCGAGACACCTCAAGTACTTGGCTTTAACCTTGACCACCGCCTCCTACTGGGCGGCGCGCAGCGCCGCCCTATCGATCAAGCTCAGCCGCCCGCCGAAGACGGGTCGGCTGCAGCGGGTGTTAGGCGGCGGTATCTTTTCCTTACACGCTTGCCTGACGTCGGATGCGAACCGCTCCTGGGGTAATAACTGTGAAGGCCTGTTCCATTTCATCGCCGTGTGTGGCAAGCGCAGAAGCCACTATCTCCGCCTTGCAGCCTGGAGATATACCGGCCAACCGCAGGAGAATAACACCCGTCGTCACCCGTTTCTGACGGAACACGAGCTCACCAAAATCCTTATCGGCCGTGAGCAATATCGCCTTTTCGCGGTTCGCTACATCCAGAACAGCGTTGTCGGAAATCCTCGGTTCCATCTCGACAACATACCATACTTGATGACCGTTTCCACGCAGCTGCTCTACGATGGGATAATCCACATTCTCATCGGCCAGAATTTTCACGCCGGCACCTCAACGGGATACACGACATCAGCCCGTAAAGCCTCAGCAGCAAAGGCCAGCGCCGCTTGTATCGCCTCGCGTTTCAGCCGAGGATGGGCTTGCAGTAGGTCGTCTATCGTCTCACCGGCACCCAGCTTTTCTAAGATAAGCTCCACCGTGATCCGGGTTCCGGCAATCACCGGCTTGCCCATCATCACCGATGGGTCAGAGACGATCCACTTCATCCATGTCTTCATCTTCCCACTCCTTGTTCGCTGGAAACATAACCGCCTATCGTCAAGCGTGAGCAGCGGCCTAAATGAATAACTAAATGGCACGGCCTTTACGTAAAACCACGGTCTTCTCGCCGTCTGCTCAACTGGCTTGTTGAACGAAGCCGCTGCTCGGCGGGGAAAATTTCAAAATCTGATTATTTCCTTATCTCCTAAAGTATATCAAAAGGATGATTTTATTAACTGATCGCTTCATGAATCATCATCGACTTAATCGTGCAAACTTATGCAAAAGGACTCGTAAAGAAAGAGCTGGCATCCCTTCGATATAAAATGCTGTTACAAAATTAAAAGTCTTCGATAAGATTACTGATACATTAGCTCTTTCTGAACGATTCCTAATGCATTTGAAGACCCTGCGGCTTCGAAAATACGGGATCTTCGCCTTTGTTGGGTTGTAGCCTATGGCGAAGCCCAATTCGTTCCGACAGGCTGCAGGGAATCTTCCTCCGTTAATGAGACGATCTAATTTTAGATTCGCTCGCTCTCCCGCAGCACGCTGCGGGGGAACACTCGCTGTTTCGGGCCAAACAGTGCACGATTGTGCTGCTGATAATTCACCCCGTTGTTAAATAACGAGTACTGCCTTAAACTTGTAAATTTGGTTTAAGCGTGTGTTAATGGCAGGTTTTCATTACTGTCTTATGTAACTACGAAAGAGTATACATTATGAAGCTTACAGAAGCAAATCGATTCAACAAACTGTATCAACGCCACTTACGATTGATCAAACTTCAGGGAAAAAGTCAGAAAACCATTGACGCGTACTCCCGGGCTGTGCGCCGGGTCAGCGAACATTTTGATTGTTGTCCAGATAAATTAACCCCTGAACAATTAGAGATCTATTTTGGAGAACTGGTTGATACCCGCTCATGGAGTACGGTTAAAATAGATCGAAATGGCCTGCAATTCTTGTATGATCAAAATAAATAATAAAAAAGAAAAGGGGGGTGCGGGGGGTGTCCCCCCGCACCGCAAAAATCAGTTACATACATGGCTTTCTTTAATTCGGTAAAAGCACTAAATATGGCGGAAAGAGAAGGGTTGCGTCTTGGGCTGCGAGCCCGTCACAAAGTTTCTTCCTTTCCGCCAGGTTTAAGTCGGGGATTAACCTGGTGCACGACACCGGATAATCACAAGGATGACGATGCCTGGCATTCCACTATACTGAATAAAGGAGGCAATGGAATGAAATCATTTTACTTAGGTATTGACGTCAGCAAAGGCTATGCAGATTTCCTGATCATCAACCAGCAGAAGCAACCGGTTGTCAAAAGTTTTCAACTTGACGACACCTTTGATGGCCACAGCCGTCTGTATGAGATTGTCAGTCGATTCTTGACCGATCATCCTCAAACAGTCATGTATGCCGCGGTTGAAAGCACCGGTGGCTACGAGAACAACTGGTATAACACTTTGATAAGGCTCCAAGCATCGCTAAATATTAAAACGACCCGATTGAATCCACTGGGTGTTATGCACAACAGCAAGGCGGATCTAAAGAAAAATACAACCGACAAGATCAGTGCCCAAAACATTGCCGAATATTTGATCGCGCATCCGGAAAAGGTCGTTTATCAGCAACAGGATCAACTGGCTAGCCTAAGAAAGCAGTGGGGTTTTGTCCAGATGCTTACCAAGCAATGCACCCAGCTTTTAAACCAGCTCCAAAGCCTTTTGTATACCGCCAATCCAGAGCTTCTAAGCTATTGCCAAGACGCAATGCCAGCCTGGGTGTTAAAACTGTTGCTGAAATACCCCACTGCGGCCAAGTTGAAAAAAGCCCGTGATAAGACCGTGGCTAAAATACCCTATGTGTCGCTGACTCGGGCAAAACAGTTGATAGTCGGTGCTAAGCACTCAGTGGCTTCAGCCACTGATCCGGTCACCGCGCATCTGGTAACCGCCACTGCCGGCCAGATCCTGCAGCTAAAGAAAACCATTGCCGCGCAAACCGATTTGATGGCAGCCAAATGCGATGTGCCAGAGGTCAACCTGCTCAAGACGTTCACGGGCATCGGTGATATATCGGCTATCGGCTTGATTCTTGAGATTCAAAGCGTTGCGCGCCTTAAGAGCGTTAAAAAGCTGGCCTCCTTTTGGGGGTTGCATCCGGTCTATAAAATCAGCGGAGATGGGAGCGGCTCATTTAAAATGAGCAAACAGGGTCGCGTAAATCCACGAAAAATCCTCTATACCGTTACCCTATCGGCTATAGAGCACAACCCGGTGATCAAACCCATTTATCAATACCACCTGCAGCAGGGAAAGCACAAAATGGATGCCATCGGTATCTGTATGCATAAGATCCTTAGAATCATATATGGCATGCTCAAAAACAACACGGCTTTTGATCCCAAAATCGATGCAGCAAACAGGCAACGTTCGCTGCCGGATATTACTGCCTATCCTAAAAAAAGCAAGGATCGCCGCTTTCAGAGCTACGACTCAAAGGCCCCGGTATCCAGACGTCAGCGTAAAAAAAGGTCGGAACGAGAGCGGTCCCATAGTGTTATTACAGACACTAAGTCCAGGATCTCAGCCCCCGTTCCAATAGGAGACATTATATCAGATATGCTCTCCAATATATAGGATGCTTTACCGAATTTTCAAAGAACAGTTTATGTAAAGGGAAATCAAGTAAACAGGTCAAATAATAACCCTAAAATCACAGTGCTTTTAAAAAACGTTTACTATTGGACCTAAATTTTTCTCTTGACTTTCCCCGGATTAACAAAATCATCACTTCAGATGATTTTGTTGACCGCCACCGACAACATCCTTCCGATTTCAAACGCCAAAGAAAACTCCCTCTGCTCTCGCTTATTACTTTTTTTCAGCATCCTGGACAACTCTGATATCCCTAAACGCTTTGTAACCAAGGCCGCTTTAGCAAAGGCAAGAATGAAACTTAAATATCAAGCCTTCATCGAGCTTAACCAAAAACTTCTGGATCAGGTTCGTGCAAAAATCCGGATTAGACATTATAGTATTCGATCCGAACAATCTTATCTCCAGTGGATAAACCGGTATATTCTTTTTCATGGCAAAAACATCCCAAAGATATGGGGGCGCCTGAAGTGGAATCCTCTCCACTGATCGACAATTGAAGACTCTTAAGCCCCCGCTACGCAAGGGGAATCTCCGCTTCGATCTGACAGGCTGCGGGCGATACTCGTCCTGTTGAACCCCCGAAGGGATGCGCAAAGCGCAATTTAATAGGGCTCGCTGGCGCTGCTTCCACAATTTTTAAAGCGTTAGAAAAAAATTCCCCCTCCTCCTCACATGACTGTGTTTCTAAATCGCACTATTGAACTTCACATGATTCCTGAAAACCGTTTTCGAACCACGGCATGATAGACGAAGGTAACAAGCGTATAGATATCGAAGACCGGAAGACCGATCTCCTCCTGGATATCGGCAGCATATGGCGGCATGTTGGTGCATTCCAGCACAATGGCACCCACCTCCGGGTACTCCAATATCATCTGCTCTGAGACCTTAACCATCTCGTATTTGGATTTCTCAACATCCAGTTCAAGCTTGTCATTCAAAAGCGCCTTGGTGAACTCTTCTTCTCCTTCGGTGCCCATGATAACATGCGGTACGGTATCGGCACCGACCGATGAGAGATGTTTTTTGCTTAAAGATTTTGCATGAACCGTGATGATGCCAACTTTCTGGGTGGGTTTGAGCATGTGGTAGACCAATGGCACCTGCATGAGGCTTGAGGTAAAAACCGGAATATTTACAGCAGATACCATCTCCTTGTGGAACATGGCAAGAAAGCCGCAGTTGGTTGTAATGGCCCGAACTCCGTCTTTTTCCAACTCTCTCGCAGCCTGAACGAAAAGATCCAGCAGCCGCGGATCGCCTTTTCTGACAACCGCATCGGGTGTTGCTGTCTTTACGATTTTATACAGCACCGGGAAATCCCAGGTCGATGCGTTGCCCATATCACCCGGTATCCTGGGAAACCGGGTTTCCAGCATCAAGATTCCGATGGGATAGCCGTAAATGTTTTTACCTCCTCGTGTCTTCATCTCTCATATCCTTTTCTTTTGAACCTGACGGCAGACTGACGCATAGGCGATCTGATGGTGGTGCCAAACGGTTATTCTCCATTTATTGTCCTGACACCGCCGGCTGGCAAGACGCTCTGTGCTGTCTGCAAATCACAATCTGCAGACCTGTCTTCAGGAATTTACGGTTATGGAGCTTATCAGTCATGAAAAGCGGTCAGAGATTCCCTGATGAGCTTCCCTTTTTTGAAACGCTCATAACTGAGCGATTTAATATCGATTGTTTCTGATTTTCCTTTTAAAATAACCTCGGCAATTACCATTCCGGCCACGGGTCCGTGCTGAAACCCATGGCCGCTGAAGCCATTTGCCAAAATAAACCCTCCGATCTCCGGAACGCTTCCTAAAATAGCATTATTATCGGGAGAAATCTCGTAAAGTCCTCCCCAGCCCCTTGCGATGTTGGTGTGTTCAAACACGGGTACACGATACATGGCCTTCTCCGCGGTTTCCACCATGGAGTCGAAATCCGTATTCAGATTAAAACTGGGGGTTTCATCCTGAGGGCCGGATAATAGAACTGCTTTCCCTTCCCTTCGAAAGTAAAAGTTCTGTTTATGATCGATTGTAAGCGGAATGGCTTCCGGCAAACGCTCGAAAGGATCGGTGACAAAAAGCTGACGGCGAATCGGTTTTACCGGAACATCAATGCCGGCAAGTCTTCCGACCTCAGCCGCATATGGACCCGCCGCATTTACAACAATACGGGTTTCCACCGAATCCCCGTCCGCTCTGACCGATACCACCCGGCCGTGCTTTACTTCAATTTCGGTCACCTCGGTTCCTTCAATGATTTCAACGCCCAAATCTCTGGCTTTTCTTGCAATGGCGTGGGTAACTTCATGGGGGCTTGCATATCCGTCTGTCTCACAATATGCCCCGCCAAACACATCTTCGGTGTTTAAGTAAGGCCACAGCTTTCTGATAGCATCTTGGCTTAAGAGCCGGGAAGGGACACCGTATCGGTTTTGAAAAGCAATGTTTTGTTTGAATATCTCAAATTCCTCTGAACTGGTTGCCAGAAAAAGATATCCCACCTGGCGAAACTGAGGGTCCACACCGAATTCTTCTTTAAAGTTCTGAAACACTTCAAAGGATTTAATTGCAAACTCCATGGTAATGTGGCTTGTAAACTGCCTCCGGATGCCACCGGCACAAAGGGCGGTGGAACCTTCACAGATGTGATCCTTTTCAAACAGAACTATGTTCTTTGCCCCCATCCTGGCAAGATGGTAGGCAACACTCACCCCGATGATACCGCCGCCTATGATAACGATATCTGCTGTTTTTTTCATCTCATCTCCCGTCGAATTAGCAAATACACGGCCCCCCTCAGGCACTTAAGCCGGCGGGGGCTCATTTGCGTCGCATTGTATTGTAAACTGGAGGCGTATTTTAGAGATTATAACAACCAAAAAGGGAGACTGAAAAATGGTTTTTGTATGGTACGCAAGCCAGTTTATTTTTTGTATCGATCCCGAAGGGCCTTTTTGGTAATTTTCCCTGATCCTGTCTTTGGCAGCTCCTTTAGGAACAGTACCGATTTGGGCGCTTTATATGAAGCCTGGTGCTGTTTGCAGAAATCGATTATTTCCTGCTCTGTTGCGGTTTCTCCAGGCTTTAATACAACCGCGGCGGTGACAGCTTCACCCCACTTTTCGTCCGGCACCCCGAACACTGCAGCCTCCAGGATCTTCGGGTTCATGTAGAGCACGTTTTCCACCTCGATGGAGTAAATATTCTCCCCGCCGCTTATGATCATATCCTTTTTCCGATCAACAATATTGACATAACCCTCCTTATCCACCACAGCCAGATCGCCCGTTTTGAGCCAACCCTCAAAGAACGCTTGTTGGGTTTCTTCCGGACGATTCCAGTACCCGGGCGTGATGGTATCGCCCCGCACCCATATCTCTCCCACCTGTCGGTCATCCGCTGCCACGGCTTGCCCTTTGTCATCAACAACTTTCAGGTCTACGGTAATAAAGGGCCGACCCGTTTTGGACTTATACCAGAGCTGCTCGGGTTGTGGCAGATGCCGAAGGTGGTCTTTTAAAATGCTCAATGTCAAATAGGGACTGGTCTCCGTCATGCCGTAAGTCTGAATATAATCACAGCCAAACGTCTCGATAATGCTTCTTACAAGCTCAGGCGCGATGGGGGCCCCTCCGCTTAGAATGACGCGAAGGCTTGAAAAATCATAAGATTTTACCGCTGGATGCTTTATCATGAGGTTCAGCATCGTAGGAATCAGATTGCTCAGCGTGATACGATCTTTCTGGATGGTAGCCATCACACTTTCCGGATCGAACCTGCCCACCATCACATGACTTCCGCCAACCCAGGTGATGGCAAACGTAGCCCATGCATCTGCAAGATGAAACATGGGGGCAATGTGTCCCCACACATCGGTGCTGTCCAATCGAAGCTCTGCAATGGTTCCCAGCGCGTGAAGACATACATTTTTATGGGTAAGTATCACGCCCTTGGGTTTTCCGGTGGTACCGCTGGTATAATAGAGATGAGCAATATCATTTTCCGATATACGGATCGGCTCGAAGAGCCCGAAATGGGATGAAAGTATCTGCTCGTAAACATAGCATGAACAATCAATGTTTGTGGCAGGTTGGTCGCCGATCCATAAAACTCCCTTAATGGAAGGTGCTTCAGTTAAAGTCTGCCGAACAACAGATGCAAACTCGGTATTGGCAATCAGCCACTGTGCGTATGAATCCTTGATAATGTATGCAAGCTCTCGTGCAGAAAGCCTATAATTCAATGGATTTAAAATAGCCCCAATACCGGCGGCCGCATAATAGGCTTCAAGAAACACATGGGAGTTTACTTCCAGAATCGATATACGGTCTTTTGCCTGTATCCCCTGGGTTTGAAAGAAGCGTGCCAGCGCTTGTATACGCTCTGCGACCTGAGCGTAGGTAAACTTGTGTTCCCCGTCTATCACCGCGACCTTGTCGGGATATAATGAAACCGCTTTTTTCAATGTCATCCAGATATCCACAGGCTGCCTCCTTGTCTTTATGCTATGCCAAATGGGGTAATACGATGTCAAGATGAAAAAGATACCAGTTAAAATTTTCGATGCAAACAAAACATATTGCAATTTGCAGGACAATGAAAATATCTTTACCTAAACTGATCGGTTCCAGGTTCAGGGTTAGAGGGTTACAACCGATTAAAACCGCTCATGATATTGAGCGGAATCTGCAAAATTCATCATAAACAAATGGGTTAAAGTAAGGTTATGCAACAATCCACGGGCATTCTTTTAATAGATGGCATTTGTGGTTTTTAGCCCGAAACGCAGAACGATGAACCGCTCAACCTAAACTTTAAGAAGTCTTATATGACGGTGTCGAATCAAATTTTTTAGATGTTTTGTATTGGCTGGCGACTAAGAGCTTGGATGTAATTATTTTGCCTTCAAAAATTTTATTCGACTTAAAAGCCCTCGGCAAATTACAAACAATTACACATTCACCGAGAGGCGCTGGAAATATTCACTTGATGTTTGCGTTCAACCAGAACTTTGCCTATAGTGATATTTATGTATCGGAAAACACTTTGAGCATCAAAGCGAATATCCATGGGACCTATCCGGAGGAGAAGGCAAGCGAAAAAATAATCGAGAATGATTTTTTCAATCAGATTTCTCGATATTTGGATTAAACAGAAAGAGGCAACGACATGACATATCAAGAAAACGAGCTTCCGGCATTGATCATCATCGATATGGTCAAGGACACCTTTGATGATCAAAAGCAATACCCTATAGCTTCTTTAGCAAGACCGACGATCGATCCCATCAACTATTTAATCGGAAAATTCAGAACCAGAGACTGGCCCGTTGTTTTTTCAACAGACGCCTTTCACCGGCAGGATTTCATATTTAAAGGCCGCCTCAATCCCCATTCCCTGGCAGGAACCAGGGGGGCTGAAGTCATTGATGAACTGGATCGAAAAGATGAAGATTACTGGCTTCCCAAGCCGAGATTTTCGGCTTTTTTCAATACCGGACTTGAAACCTGGCTAAGGCAAAGAAACGTAACCCTTTGTGCCGTGGCCGGAATTGCAACCCATATTTGCGTACTGGCAACGGTTTTAGACGCTGTCTGTCATGATTTCAAAGCTGTTTTGCTGGAAGACTGCACCGCTTCTTATTCGGTGGCCATTCACAAAAGAACACTGGACAACTACCGCCGCAATCCTCTGTTTCCTCTTTTAAAAGTGCTGACATCAAAGGAATTTATTACAGAAATCAATCTGTTATAGTCATCATGCGACAACAGTTCTTGGTGAACACATAAGATATTGTAATTCACCCAACAATGGCATTTTGAAGCGTCTGGAACTGTGGCTTTGTCCGCATTTGCATTCCGGTCTCTTACCTCATCTGCGGCAGCGTATATGCCTCCCAGAGCCGTAAACCGAGGTCAAGCCTTGCGGATCAACCCGTTTCATGTGGCTTCCGCCTGATCATCCGCTTGATTTTATATTCCATTACTGCAACCTTTTCCTGATTAACGACACGGTGTAAACAGGTTACGATGCCCCGGTCCGCTTTTTTCGTCTCTCTTTTTTCCATAACTTCGATCTCAACACTCAGCGTGTCCCCTATGAACACGGGTCTTAGAAGTTGCATTTCCACTGAAAGAAACGCCATTCCGGTTTTATGAAGAATGCCCGATAAGATGGTTAAACCCTCTGCAATGGAAAAAGTCAATGCTCCAGGAGCGATGCGGTTTTTGAATTGAGACTGATTTTCCACATAGGGTCGATCCATAAACAGAGGCTCAAAAAAACCGCAAAGCGTCGTAAAGTTGACAAGATCGGTTTCGGTAATCGTTCTTCTATCCGTGTAATAACGGCTACCTACTAAGAAATCCTCAAAATACAATCCTTGCTGCATGGTGATCTTTTTCCTTTACACAATGAGTGTCGATTGAGAATATCCCCCGTCAACCGCCAACGATGCACCTGTAACAAAGTCCGAAGCGGCGCTTGCCAGGAAAACCGCTGGGCCGGCAAAATCCTCCGGGCTTCCCCATCTGCCTGCAGGCGTACGGCTCTCTACGTGGTTATCCAAACCGGGAAAGGCTTTCCGGGAGCCCGCTGTCAGCGGTGTATCGATCCAGCCCGGTAAAATTGTATTCACCTGGATATTGTCCCTGGCCCATGCGATGGCCAAACTGCTCGTCAGTTTAACTATAGCCGCTTTGCTGCACGAATAAGGCGCAGCCTTGGCAGCACCCACAATGGATGTCATGGAACCGATGTTGATGATTTTACCTCCGTTTTCCTTCATTGTGGGATAAACCGCCTGTGAACACAAAAATGCACCCCGAAGATTGATTTCCAGCACCTCGTCCCATTCTTCCCGGGAAAATTCTTCCGGCATCTTCCGAATGTTCACACCGGCATTATTAACCAGGATATCGATCTTTCCAAATGCTTCAACGGTTTGTTGAACCATCTCTTTAATGCTCTTTTCCTGGCGTACATCCACCCGAACGCCCATTGCCCGGACATCAAATTTTTCTTTGATCTCCTGCACTGCTCTTGCTGTTTTTGCCTCATCCCGCGCTGCAATGACAATATCGCTTCCCGCAGAGGCCAGTCCACGGGCAATCCCGTTTCCGATACCGCTGTTACCACCGGTAACAATGGCAACTTTGCCCTTTAAATTGAACATACTATTCATTGAAACTCCTCCTTTCTTTTATACGTTCATCTCGAAACAAGCGAAGTCTTCTGTAAAGTTTTCTGTCCCGTTGCTTTTTGGTTTCTTGCACTTCTTCGCTTCGGTATTCGTAAAACCCCTTTTCGTTTTTAAGCCCCAGTTTCCGCTGGTCCACAAGCCTATCAAGCAAAGGGGAGGGTCTGAATTGTTCTTTTTTAAGCTTATCGTATAAGTATTGAAAAATGCTGCGATAGGTGTCAAGGCCTGCTTGATCCGCGATTTCAAATGGTCCGTAAGCGCTTAGCCGAAACCCGAATGAGGATCTTACGATGCGATCGACCTCTTTCGGCGAAGCCAGTCCCTCTTCAACAATAGCCAGTGCCTCGGCTACCATGGCAAACTGAATGCGGTTTGCTACAAAACCGGGTGCATTCTTACAAACCGTGGGATACTTACCCATACGCTCAAGAAAAGCAAGCGTCTGATCGATTGTGCTTTGAGAGGTGCTTTCTGCGGGTATTACTTCCACACAGGGCGTAATGGGGGGAGGATGGAACCAGTGGGTGCCGATCACACGTTCAGGGTGTCTTGTAACCCGGGAAAACTCTCCGATATCAAATGATGAGGTGTTTGATGCCAAAATTACGTTCCCGGAGCACACCGCACCAAGCTGCTGAAATAAGGGTTTCTTAAGATCAAGATCTTCGGTGATGGCTTCAAGCACATAATCAGCTTCTTTAGCCGCGCTGTGCATGTCGGTTTGAAATCGAATCCTATGGAGAATGGGTTTCACCTGATGGTCTTTAATCTCGTCAAGCTCAACCATGAACCGAAGATTCTCCCTGATCCATTCCCGGGCTCTTTGCAACAGCGCCTCTTTTCGATCAACTAAAATCACATTTAGGCAATGCTGTGCAAACACCTGGGCGATGCCGTGTCCCATAACACCGGCTCCCACAACAAGAACTTTTTGAATCTCTTCCATGCCGCTAATCTCCTTTCCGACTTATGAAAATAGAATTCTTCGGCATCTGCGATTAAGTATATATCGCCGAAATCGCTTACAGGTGCAACCCCCTTTTGGAGTATATTTATAGGACCTAG
Source organism: Deltaproteobacteria bacterium (assembly GCA_019309565.1). Taxonomy (GTDB): domain Bacteria; phylum Desulfobacterota; class Desulfobacteria; order Desulfobacterales; family SURF-15; genus JAFDFZ01. The sequence goes on along the minus strand of JAFDFZ010000017.1, from coordinate 91,042 downwards.
GTTAAGCGGTTCATCGTTCCGCGTTCAGGGTTAAAACCCCAAATACCCGTATTAAAAGGATACCTGTGTGTTGTGGCATAATCTTTTCAAACAGATAAATTGGTACGAACCGATCTGTTTAGGTTTAAATATTCACTATAGCATTATACATGCTTTATGCTGAGTATATATGCGCAATAATATATGCCGTTCCATAGAGAATTGTTGTTTCATGGAGCTGTTTTGACTTGAGAATGGATTTTAGATATACAGAGAGCAAAATCATTTAACGGTTTGAGGATGGAATATGGAAAAAGAAAAAGACGATTCCCGGAATAACGACGACTGGGATAAGCGGACGCTGTGTAGTGATCCGGCCTGTATCGGCGTAATAGGATCAGACGGCAGGTGCAAAGAATGCGGCAAGCCCTATGAGGGAGAAGCTTTTCCGGATTTTGCGGATAGCGACACCACGATCGAACCAGAGCAGGAGATGGAATCGGAAGAGGACGATTCACAAGAAGAGGATATCGAACAAGAAGAGGAGGGCATCGATGACGAGGAGTGGAAACGGCGCACCTTATGCAGTGATCCGGCCTGTATCGGCGTAATAGGATCAGACGGCAGGTGCAAAGAATGCGGCAGGCCGTATGAGGACAAGCCGAAGGGACAATGACGAGCCGGACATGGACTTAAGCGGCCCCAAATTTTCAGCCCTCATCACTGCCACATCAAGCTCTTTGCTTGTTCCATATATGGTTTCTTCGATCAATATCGCCCTGCCTTCCATACAAAAGGATCTTCAAGCAGATGCGATTTTGTTGAGCTGGGTGGCGACGGCCTATCTTTTATCAGCCGCCGTATCGCTGGTGCCGTTTGGTCGACTCGGGGACATTTACGGCAGGAAAAAAATGTTCCTTTGGGGCATGATTCTGTTTACCATTTCCTCCCTTCTGTGCGGGGTCGCCCCTACCATTGGTCTGTTTATTTTTTTTCGAGTTTTTCAGGGAATTGGAAGTTCCATGCTTTTTGCAACCCGAATGGCCATCTTATCCTCGGTGTTTCCCCCGGCAGAACGTGGTTTCGTTTTGGGCATAAATGTTGCGGCTGTCTATGCAGGGGTGTCCTGTGGTCCTTTTTTCGGAGGGCTGTTGACCCAGCATTTCACCTGGAGAAGCATCTTCCTGTTTAATGTCCCCTTTTGCCTCGTTATCATCTTTCTAATTGTCTATCAGCTCAAGGGCGAGTGGGCGGAGGCCGCAGGAGAATCATTCGATTTTCGAGGCTCCGCTATTTACGGCATTACGCTTATCGCCATCATTTACGGCATATCACGACTGCCGTCTTTTTTGAGTGTTGGATTGATCCTTGTGGGCATTGCGGGGTTTATCGCCTTTTTCAAATGGGAGACGACCGTTCATCATCCCGTGTTTGAAGTAAAGCTTTTTCAGACAAATCGTGTCTTTACATTTTCGTGTCTGGCTGCGCTGATAAATTACAGTGCCACTTTTGCCGTAACCTTCATGATGAGCCTGTATCTTCAGTACATAAAGGGGCTTACACCTCAAACCGCAGGGATTATCCTTATCTCACAGCCCGTAATGATGGCCCTGGTTTCACCTATGGCGGGAAGATTGTCGGATAAAACCGAGCCCAGAATCATCTCCTCGGTGGGCATGGCGATGACGGCCGCGGGTCTGCTGCTGCTGACCGCACTGGGATTCGCCACCTCTCTGCGATTCATCGTTCCGTGCCTGTCGCTGCTCGGACTTGGTTTCGGGCTTTTTTCCTCTCCCAACATGAATGCGATCATGAGCTCTGTGGAGAAGAAATATTATGGAATCGCCGCTGGATCGGTTGCCACCATGCGGCTGTTGGGACAGATGTTCAGCATGGGTATTGCCACCTTGATTCTTGCTCTGTTCATCGGAAGGGTTCAAATCAAACCCGAAAACTACCCGTTGTTTATTCAAAGCGTGAACACTGTGTTTATTATTTTCACGATCCTATGCAGTGGAGGTATTTTCTTATCCGTATCAAGAGGAAAGCTGCATAAATGACCGGAGCCGGTCTTTGAGCCCCTTTTTTTATTGTCTTTGCCTCTGTACAAACCAGTCGATAAGCTTACGTGCGATGCTTACCCTGTCAGGTATATCCGGAAGCGAATCGGCGGCAAACCATCCGGCATCTTCAATTTCAGCGGTATCCACTGAAATCTCTCCTCCTGCATAATCTGCGGTAAAAGCAACCATCAGGGAACTTGTAAACGCCCAGGACTGGCTGCCAAAGTATCGGATATTCTTGACTTCAATTCCAACTTCTTCCCGAATCTCCCGTCTCACACAACCCTCTAAAGTTTCTCCCATTTCTACATAGCCTGCAATGACACTGTATCGTTTTTTGGGAAACCGGTTGTTATGAGCAAGAAGAATCCGATCTTCTTTGAGTACCGCTACAATCACCGCAGGTGAAATCCGTGGGTAAGACAGATAACCGCAGTGTAGGCAAATCTGCGCTCCATCTTCATTGCGACCGCCGGCTGGCCTTCCGCACCGGCTGCAGTATTGATGAGCATAGTCCCATTTTACAAGCTGCAAAGCCCGGCCTGCAATGCCAAAGACCGCATCGTTGAGCCTACCGAAAAGCCCTCTTAGGCCTTGAAACTGCATTTTAGGAGGGATTTCAGCGCCTTCGTTCACAAGAGCTGAATAACAAGGGCTATCGTTGAAAAGACCTACGTATACTTCCCAGTAAGGCTTCAAATTAAACGCAGCCGGGTTGCTTGCAAAAGGAACCGATACGGCTTCCCCTCTTGTACTTACAAGCATCTTATCCCTGTTGAATATGAACCATAACCCCGGTCGTTTTATGGACTGCCGGCCGCAAACGCCCTTAATAGTCATAAGCCTTCCCTATATATAAAGGATTTCGAACAACCCATAAGAATATCTGTTTGACAGATAAACGAATCGTTTTTAAAAGATAAATAATTTATTTAACCAAAAGCATAACAAATGAGCCAGAGACTTGTAAAGAAAACTTCTCTTTAAGCTCGAGATCCCGATTCTTTTGGGCACATAAAGGGCAGAGAAAGCCTTAAAAAGAATGCTTATCCAACATGTCAACCCGCAAGGAAAATGTCGATCCGGCTGAAATAGCAAAATTCGAATCGATGGCTTCGCGCTGGTGGAACAGGCAGGGTGAATTCAAGGCACTGCATGACATCAACCCTCTTCGTCTTGACTATATACGATCCCGCTCTGTGCTTTTAATCAGCCATGTTCTTGATGTGGGATGCGGCGGAGGTATCCTCTCTGAAGCCCTGGCAAGTCTTGGAGCGAAGGTCACCGGCATCGACATGGCGGAGACGGCATTATCGGCAGCAAGGTATCACATGCGAAGGGCCGGGTTTCATATATGTTATCGAAAAATATCGGTTGAATCCCTGTCCGAAACAGAACCCTGCAGGTTCGATGTGATCTGCTGCCTTGAGCTCTTGGAACATGTTCCAAATCCATCCTCTGTGGTAACGGCATGTTCAAAACTGGCAAAGCCCGGTGGAAATCTTTTCTTTGCCACCATAAACCGCAACATCAAATCCTATATTTTCGCCATCATCGGTGCGGAATATGTGCTAAGGCTTGTTCCCAGGGGTACACATAGCTTCAAGAAGTTTATTAAGCCTTCGGACATGCAAAGATGGGCGCAGCAAGCCGGTCTTTCATTCCGTGATGCCACGGGGCTTAATTACAATCCGTTCACAAAACAATACAAGCTTGGAGGAAATGTGCATGTAAATTACATAATGCACTTTTCTAAATCTGAATGAACCCCATTGTTGAATGACAACCCCGGCCTGAAGCCTGTAAGCCCGGGTTAATCGTGTGCCGGCGGTGTTTTGCCATGTGTTTTTTTGGATTTTACCATTTGCGAATTCCACAATGATATTAATAACAATGGCAAATGACGATAGTTCATGGCAAAATGACAAATCTGCATTATTTTTTATGCAACCGCGGGATGAAACCGCCTGGCGGTATTAATTACTTTAGATCTTTTTTGAAACAGAAAGGAGGATTTTTACCATGAGCGTTATTATCGATTTTGCCATCTTTCCGATGGACAAGGGAGAAAGCTTAAGTCCTTATGTGGCACGCGCCATAAAAATCATAAATGAAAGCGGGCTTCCCCACAAGCTCCATCCAATGGGCTCCTGCATCGAAGGACAGTGGGAGGAGGTGATGGCTGTGGTTGACAGGTGCTTTAAGGAATTGAAGAAAGACTGTAACCGCATCAACATCAATTTCAAAGCCGATTACAGAAAAGGCGAGCCTGGTCGTATGGATCGAAAGATTGAATCGGTGGAAAAAAAGCTTTAAAAAGGAGGGGAAAATGAGCAGAGTGTTAATAATCGGTGCCGGCGGTGTCGGCAGCGTGGTAACCCATAAATGTGCTCAGGTCCCTGAAGTCTTTTCTGAAATTGTTCTTGCAAGTCGAACTCTTGAAAAATGCATCCGGATCAAAAAACAGCTCGATCGCCCCATCGAGGTCGCCCGGGTGGATGCCGATAATACCAGGGAGCTGATCTCCCTGATTCGAAAAGTGTCACCGGATCTGATCATCAATGTGGCACTGCCCTATCAGGACCTTTCCATTATGGATGCATGCCTGGAAACAGGGGTGCATTATCTGGATACTGCAAATTATGAACCACCTGATGAAGCAAGATTTTGCTATAAATGGCAATGGGATTACCATGACAGGTTCAAAGAGCGAAACATCGTGGCACTGCTTGGCTGTGGATTCGATCCCGGTGTTACCAATGTCTTTTGTGCCCATGCTCAAAAATACCATTTTGACGAAATTCATTACATCGACATCATGGATTGCAATGCAGGAGACCACGGCCAGCCCTTTGCCACCAATTTTAACCCGGAAATCAATATCCGGGAGATCACACAACGCGGCAAATACTATGAAAACGGCCGATGGATCGAGACCGATCCACTATCTGTGCACAGCACTTTCGATTTTCCGGAAATCGGCCCAAGAAAAATGTACCTGATGTATCATGAGGAGCTGGAATCGCTGGTAAAGAATATACCCACCATCAAGCGAATTCGTTTCTGGATGACCTTCACAGACGAGTACCTGACGCATCTAAGGGTGCTTCAAAATGTAGGCTTAACCCGCATCGATCCGATATCTTTTAAGGGCTGTGAAATTGTGCCGCTTCAATTTCTAAAGGCTTTGCTGCCCGATCCCGGCAGCCTTGCCGAAACCTACAAAGGTAAAACCTGCATCGGGTGCATGATAGAGGGAATAAAAGACGGCAGGAAGAAAAAATACTATATCTATAATGTTTGCGACCACAAAGCATGTTACAGAGAGGTGAAATCCCAGGCCGTGTCTTATACAACAGGGGTTCCGGCAATGATCGGAGCCATGCTCATGCTTACCGGGATTTGGAAAGCAGCGGGTGTTTATAATGTGGAAGAATTCGATCCCACGCCGTTTATGGAAAAACTGCCGGTCTATGGATTGCCCTGGACGGAGAAATTCATTGAATAGCCGGATCTCAAAAGGACAGGTGCCCATGTTATGAAGATTGATGTTAACGATATTCGCACTCCCTGCTATGTGGTGGACGAAACGGTGCTGGAAGAAAACCTGAAGATTCTGGACTCTGTTCAAAAACGAGCCGGCTGCAAAATCCTGCTTGCGCTTAAAGGATTTGCCATGTTCAGCATGTTTCCTCTGATCCGGCGGTATCTGTCAGGTGTATCAGCAAGCTCTCTTTACGAAGCGCGGCTTGGTTATGAGGAATTTTCAAAAGAGGTTCACCTCTGTGCCCCCGCGTATGCTGAATCAGACTTCAAAGAGCTGCTGTGCTATTGCAGCCATTTTGTTTTCAACTCTTTTTCTCAGTGGAAACGCTACGGCCCGCTGATCGGTGAATACAACAAAACCATATGGTGCGGAATCCGAGTCAATCCGGAGCATTCTGAGGTGAGTGTTTCGATCTATAACCCCTGTGCCCCTTTTTCAAGGCTGGGTGTCACACGGGATCAGTTTGCCGAACAGGATTTAAAAGGAATAACGGGCCTTCATTTCCATACCCTTTGTGAGCAAAATGTGGATGCGCTTGAACGAACCCTGCAGGTATTTATTGAAAAGTTCGGGCTATTTTTGGGCTCAATGCGGTGGATCAATTTCGGCGGCGGACACCATATTACAAGAAAAGACTATGATGTGGACCGGCTGTGTGATCTTATCAACTACTTTCGCAGCCGCTATGACGTGGAAGTATACCTTGAGCCCGGAGAAGCCATAGCGCTTAACGCCGGTATATTGGTGGCATCGGTACTGGATATAGTCCACAATAAAATGGACATCGCCATTTTAGACACCTCTGCAGCAGCCCACATGCCCGATGTGCTGGAGATGCCCTATCGGCCGGAGGTGGCGAATGCCGGAAAACCCGGAGAACACCCCCATACATACAGGCTTGCGGGTTTAACATGCCTTGCAGGAGATGTAATCGGGGATTACTCATTCCCAGAACCGCTGCAAATAGGGTCAAAACTTGTGTTTAAAGACATGGCGCACTATACCATGGTCAAGAACAACACTTTTAACGGGGTTCGCCTGCCTGACATCGCCATATGGGATCGTAACGGCAACTTGCGCGTTGTCAGAAGTTTTAACTACGAAGACTACCGCAATCGGCTCTCGTAAATTTGAGTTCTTAGTCGTAATTTTTCTGCATTTTATGTCAAAACCTCTTAATACGCACAACTTGTCGAATTTATGACCGCCGAATAGTGGAGTGATGGAATGAAAGTTAAGGAATTTGATCTATTTTATAAAATTACAGAGCGAGGATATCATGCCAACACCTATCGAAATGGCCTCTAATTTAATTTTCGAATCATCCAGAATCGTCGTATTTACAGGAGCCGGTATCAGCACAGAGTCCGGAATCCCTGATTTCAGAAGTCCCGGTGGCATATGGTCCAAATACGATCCTTCGGACTTCACCTTTCAACGATTTCTTTCAAGCGAAACAGCCCGAGAAAAATACTGGCAGATGTCCACCGAGTTTTACAATACCGTCAAATCGGTCAAACCCAACGCCGCTCACCTGGCCGTTGCAGAACTTGAAAAGATGGGCAAACTTGATTGTGTTATCACCCAAAACATCGACGGGCTTCACCAGATGGCGGGTTGCTCTGCCAAACGGGTCATCGAACTGCACGGAACGGCACTTGCGGTGTCATGTCTTGATTGTCATAAACGATACGACCGGGATTTGATCCAGAAAAGAATATCAGATGGTGATCGTGTTCCCCGCTGTGATGTCTGCAATGGTCTTCTGAAACCAGCCACCATATCCTTTGGGCAGACAATGCCGGAAAAAGAAACCGCCGAGGCCATGCACCGTTCGGCTCAATGTGATCTTTTTATCGTTATCGGCTCCTCACTGGTGGTTCAGCCCGCCGCCTCCATGCCCCTGATCGCAAAAGAAAAGGGAGCTAAATTGGTGATCATAAATCGCGACGACACACCTTATGATCACCTGGCAGATGTTAGGATTCACGATTCTGCCGGTGCGGTGCTGCCGGAAATCCTTCAGCGGGTTCGGGCTTTATCCTAAGGGTTTCAGATCAAAGGGGACATCCAGCATTTCGGCGATTTGCTTAAGTTTCCCGATTTGTTCGGACCTCATCGGGATGCCCTTTTTCAGGTTTTCTTGTCTTTTGATTTGTTCTTTTTCTCCAGGCAGAAACATAAGTTTATTGCCGCATTCACGGGTCACACGCACAGCGCGCCCAAGCCTTTCTTTAGCCTCTTTCAGGCAATAGAGACCATCGATGGCATAGGCCTCAATGGTATGGGATACCCTCTCAGGCGTTTTGGGCCTGCCTTCAGAATCCAGCCTGCGGATAAGCTCAGGATTACCGCCCCCAACAACATTGTCAAGCTCGATCAACATATTCAACCCAAAGCCTTTATATCCGAAATAGGTTCCTCCCAGCGGCGCGATCCAGAAATTTTCTTTGAATACATCATCAAAGGCAAGAGGATAGTATATGTCTTCGCCGTCGGGCCCTTTCAAAAAGCCCTTTTCCACCGGAGTCAATCCGATGGAATTATCATATCCAAAAGCGGCGATCGCTTTCTTCAGCTCCTGTTCGTTGTCGATTCGCGATAAGCCAAGGTGCACCTTTCGCAGGGGGGTTTTATGCTTTCCTTTGCCGATAAAAAATTGCCCGTCTATGGGTTGTGTTATACCCAGGGCAGCTGCGTTTGATCTGGCAACGTCGATGGCAGGGCTTACAGCACGCTGGGTTACCGCAATATCAATGGTGACAATACCTTTATCGAAAGGGATGGACCAGGCGATCGGGTTTGTTCCAAAGCGTTTTTCCACCCCACTGTAACGCCGTGCGTTTTTCTTTTCATCCCTTTGCAATTCCACAAAAGGCTTGGTCCAGGCGGGGGAGGTGGACGTAACTTTTGCGGCAAGATCTTTTTCCGCAATCATTTCAGTGTATATTCCACAATCGCCGAAATGGGTCGAGTTTCGAATGTATGCCTTTGCATACCCAAACCGCTTAGCTCTACTAATCACTTCAGGAATGAGCTCAAGCGTGACATATGCGCCAAGCAACCCCCTGGCATCGACATGGATAATAGTGGGATAGCGGGTATCTTCAACACTGAAATCTGCCTTCTCTCCCTGTTGTTGCAAATAACCCGGGGTGCAAAGTCTTTTGAAACCAGGGACAGCCGCATCTTCGTTTACCTTAAGGTAAATATCGTAGATCCCGCTTGCTCCTGCCACTCCATGATCGGAATCCCCGCGCAGATCTGCTTCCACCAAAATTGTTGAGGCGGCATGGGCCTGTTTTTCCGTAAACCCGATCCGGGGATGAACCAGAATATGTTTCGCAAACTCCATAAGGTCTTCAGCACGAAATCGGTTTTGCCCCATGGTTGATATTGCCTCCAGTGCGGTTAAATAATCACCTAGTACACAATGACACGAATTAATCCTTCTTGCATCATCAGGTAAATATTTTTCCGGGGTTCATGATACCCTTTGGATCAACCAGTTCCTTTAAACGGCGCATTAGATCGTAACTGTCTCCATGTTCAAGCGACATGAATTTTCGCTTGCCGATACCGACTCCATGTTCACCCGTGCACGTACCACCGACCTCGATGGCTCGCTCTACGATGCGATGGTTGATATCTTCCAGCACCCTCCATTGCCGTTCGTCACCCGGATCGCCCACTAAGACGACATGAAGGTTGCCATCTCCCGCATGGCCGAAAACATACCCAAGCACCTGTTTTTCTTCTACAAGATTCTGAGCAAACACGATCATCTCAGGGTAACGGGATATGGGAACCGCCGCATCAACGATGAGGGTCTCTTTTCCCGGATGAGATCGGTTTATGGTTTCCCAGGCTTCGTGCCTGGCCCGCCACAACTCCTTACGTTCAGCTTCCTCTATCCCAAATTTAAACCCCGACGCCCCGCAATCTTCACATAACTCTTTTGCAAGTTCGGCGATTTCCAATAGCGCCGACCGGCTTATGCCGTGAAACTCACAAAAAAGGCAAGGAACCTCAGGCAGGTTCAACGCCTTTTCGTTGTTCATCAAACCGATAAGTTCAGGGGTCAGAAGCTCAAGCGCCGCAGGTTCCAGGCCTGATCCGATCATGACAAACACGGCTTCGGATGCATCTTTCAGCTCTGCAAACGTTACGGTAACCGCCAGGGTATGAGATGGGATCCCCGCTACCCGAAGGGTCGCCTCGGTAACAACACCGAGGGTTCCTTCGGACCCTACAAAGAGCCTGGTAAGACAGTACCCCGAAGAGGACTTATGGGCCTTACAGCCCGTATGAATCACCTTTCCATCCGGCAATACCACCACAAGTTTCATCACGTAATCGGCCGTCGCGCCGTACTTGACGGTTTGAACCCCTGAAGCGTTGTTGGCGATCATTCCTCCAATCGTGGCATCCGCGCCAGGGTCGGGTGGGAAGAAAAGACCATATGTGCCCAGTTTTCGATTCAGCTCCTTGCGCAAGACTCCGGGCTGAAGATCCACCTGAAAATCCTGTGGCCTGATCTCAAAGATACGATTCATCTGTGTCATGTCCATCACCAGCCCACCCTTTGTTGGAATGGGATTTCCTTCGGTGCTTGTTCCAGCCCCCCAGGGGGTGACCGGAATCGACTGACGATAGGCAAAGGACAAAATCCTGGAGACCTCTTCGGTATCGACAGGCCAGATAACCCCAGCGGGGTTCGTGCCGCGATGAGGGGAAATATCCCGGCAGTGAAGCTTTCGGTTGGACTCGCCCACAGAGAAGCGTTCAGAGCCGACGATTCCTGAGAGGATGTCGATTTGTTCCTGATTAAACTCCAGCATTTCGATGTTTTCTTTATTCTTTCGATGAGTTGAAATCGGTTTATCAGCCCCTATGGTCTATTTCAGGTTCGCATATTCGGGCACGATGTCTGCCGTGAACAGCTCCATACCTTCATAGGTTTTATGATGCTTCAGCATATCTTTTATCACGCCAAACGGCAACGTGGCGATGTGTGCACCCACCAGTGCCGATTCTCTCACCTGTCTGGGGTTTCGAAGTGATGCTGCTAGCACTTCTGTGGCAAATCCGTAATGTTCGATAATCTTCACACACTGCTCCACCAATTCAATCCCGGAGACGATTCCATTGTCCTCAAGCAGCCGAGCGTCCATTTCCATACCCTCGGCCGGATAATAGTCTTCTTTGCCAAACTGCAATCCGGCAGATTTTCTAAGGTCGTCGTCGATCCTTCCGGCAAATGGGCTTACAAATTTGGCGCCTGCTTTTGCAGCCAGAAAGGCCTGCTCCGGAGTAAAAATGAGAGTACAATTCACCGGTATGCCGGAGGCGGTAAGCTCACGGATGGCACGAATACCATCGAAATGGGTTGCATCGATTTCTTTGAAAGCAGGATTTACGGGGATCTTGATATATACATTTCCGGCTATGGGATTGAACAATTCATGCAGTCGTTTGCCCTGCTCAATCATTTTTTCACCCGTAACCTCGGTAACCTCCAGGCTTACCGGAGTTCCATCTGCAACTTCCAGAATACGGGAAATATATTCTTTCAAATCCACTCTCTCACCCGTACCGACACGTTTTTCAACCGCCTTTTTTAAAAGGCTCGGGTTGGTGGTAACCCCATCGACCACCCCCCAGCCATAGCCTTGTTGAATTTCATCCAGGTCCGCACTGTCGATGAATATCTTCATGATTGCTCCTCCTTGCACCATATTTTCTATTGCTCACCTAACCGTTCTGTCGCCCCATTGACAGCAATTCTGGGTAAATTTTCTATGGAGCCGGATGATCGGATCTTGAAGCGGTCAACTGTTTGAGCGCGTAAAAATCCGGTTATCCGGCGAAATTAAACGAGTTTCATTGTTCACCGAAAATTGCTGCCCCATTGACGTAAAAATTTCAAAAAAATAAATTATCGGGTACTATAAAAGGTTAAAGACCATGAAGTCAACATGCGATTCCTTATTCATGAATTAACAAGCCAGTGGCTTAAATTAAAGAAGAAATTTTATATTTTAGCGATTATATGAAAAGGAAATTACACCATGCCGTATCAAAAAGAACTGAATATTGCGTTGGCTGCCGTGGAAAAAGCAATGAAACTATCCCTGTGTGTCGAAAGGCGACTGAAGAAGATTTCGGTGATTGAAAAACAGGATCGCTCTCCGGTCACCATCGCTGATTTCGGCAGCCAGGCAGTTATCAACATGCTGGTGGTGGAAGCTTTTCCGGAAGATGTGGTTGTGGGTGAAGAGACGGCGGAAAATCTTCGAAACGATCAGAATCTTTCCAACCAGGTATTGGAACTTGTTCGATATGCAGGGCTCACCGCCACACCTAACCGGATCATTACCTGCATTGGCTCTTCTACCGAAAGCGCGGCTTTTAGCGATCGATTTTGGGTGGTTGATCCTATCGATGGAACCAAAGGATTTCTTCGGGGAGATCAATATGCGATCGCACTGGGGCTTGTTGAACAGGGAGAAGTCGTGCTTGGGGTTCTTGGTTGTCCTAATCTTCCGGCCCGCCTTGACAGACCCGAGGATGAGATAGGCTGCATTCTCTATGCAACAAAAGGCAGCGGCACATGGATGCGTATTTTTCAGAGTAAGGCAGATCTACGGGTTTTCGTTGATTCCGTTGCGGACAGCAGGTGTGCAAAATTTTGCGAATCATTTGAGAAAGCACATGCAGCACATGAAACTCACCAGAGAATATTGGCGTCTCTTGGTATCACCACCGCTTCGCTTCGAATGGACAGTCAGGTTAAATACGCCGCGGTTGCCCGCGGAGATGCTTCCATATACCTGCGCCTGCCACGAAAAAAAGACTATCAGGAAAAAATCTGGGATCATGCGCCCGGATCCATAATCGTTAAAGAAGCGGGAGGAGAAGTCACCGACTTTAAAGGCAGGGCTCTTGATTTTTCAACAGGAAAAACACTTAGAAACAACAGCGGCATTGTTGCAACAAACGGGCATTTACACCGCCGGGTGCTCGATGCCATCTCCCGGGTGATCAATTGAGTATGGTGGCCTAAAAATTGGCAATCTTCGAATTTCTTAGTTTCTCTTCTGAAAGATAAAACCGGCCATCCTCGGTAACCTTTATGATTCCGACCCGGACCAATCCATTTAACGCGGCGGGCTTATAATCCCGAAAGCGCATCAATCGTTCCCTAAAGGAGGGGGGTCTCAAATCCAATTCGTCGATGGTTTTGGCTGAACCTGGATCCAGTGCTTGCCGATCTCTGAATCTCTTTATGACTTGCTTGATGGCCCGTTTGTTCATCATCAATGGAAGAACAACGAGAAGCACCATAAAAAGAACAATCAGCAAAAAAATCTCCATACATTAACCCTTTCCTTTTTCCCTTTGCTTTATTTTGCTTAAAACACTGATTGCCTTTTTATGCTATATAGGTCTTTAATAAAACTCAATAGACGATTTGTAACAGTTTAACCCTTTGAAATACCGTCCGAGCTTCTGGCCCTGCCACGGATGAGCCTGTCCTTTTTAATCAAGAAAAGCTCGAAAATAAGGGTAATAGAAAAACCATATGGCAGATTGAGGAGTGAAATATATATGTGAGCGCCATATTACAAACCGTTTCCGATTCACCGAGAATTGCTGGATCGAAACAAACCAAATTGGCGCACACATTTTTTTGTGTTATAAAAAGTTTTTTTAAATTCTCTATCGGAACTCGTTAAACGGTTAAAACATCATGGAGCAGTGGCGGAAAAACCTGTACATTCTTTTTGTTGTTCAAATGCTCTCTCTTGCGGGGTTCAGCATTGTTATCCCCTTTTTACCGCTGTATATACAACAGCTTCGAATATCGACGGGGGGATCTGTTAAATTCTGGTCTGGAATGGTCTTTTTCTCCCAGGGCGCTGCTATGATGATCTCAGCCCCTCTATGGGGTGCGGTGGCAGATCGGTACGGAAGAAAACTGATGCTGATTCGTGCCGCGCTGGGGGGTGCGGCTCTTCTTGCGGCCATGGGATTTGTGAAAAGCGTCGAACAGCTTGTGCTGCTTCGTTTACTCCAGGGTTTTGTTACCGGTATAGTTCCGGCAGGCAATGCATTGATTGCCGCCAGCGCGCCCAAAGAGCATACGGGTGAAGCGCTGGGGTTGATGCAAATGGGCGCATGGACTGGTGTTGCCATCGGTCCTTTGATCGGAGGAATTATCGGCGACACCCTGGGTTTCCGTGAATCCTTTTGGATAACCGGAAGCCTTCTTGCACTGTCCGGTATGCTGGTGGTGTTCTGGGTGCATGAAGATTTTCATCCCGCAGCCAAGTCCTGCAGGCCAAAACTGATGAAAGGATTTTCCATCCTGTTGCGTGCCCCTAAAATGCTGCATCTCTATACAGAAACATTTCTTCAAAGCGTTGGCCGAACGCTTATATTTCCCATCGCGGCGTTATTCGTGATGGAGTTGATGGACTCAACCCAGGGAGTAGCCACAATCACCGGCATGGTTCTGGCCCTCAGGGCATTGACCGGCTCTATAAGTGCGGTGTGGCTTGGAAGGCTCGGGGACCGAATCGGTCATGGAAGGGTTCTTGCGTGCTGCTTTATTGCAGTAATGCTGGTATATCTTCCCCAAGCTTTTGTTACGGCCGCATGGCAACTGGTACTTTTACAGGCAATCACCGGACTGGTAGAAGGCGGAACACTTCCCGCTCTTGGTGCACTGATAAATCTTAACACCCCTCCAGGCTCTCAGGGCGCTACCTATGGCATAAACGCCAGTGTCAACTCTGCTGGTAGGTGTATCGCTCCCATGCTGAGCTCTGGATTCGCTATATGGTTTAGTATTAGAAGCGTATTTGGAGTCGCCGCATTAATATATGGCCTGGCAGCTTTGTTCGCGCTTCATGGTAACCGATCCAGATTCACAGCCGGTCTGTAAAATAATGCTGGAGGGCTTGTAGAAATATTTTTGAACCGAAACAGCGAACCCTGTTGAATTGCGCTTTTGCGCATCCCTTCGGGGGTTCAACAGGGTGAGTGCATATTCTAAAATGATGTTTTGAGGGAGCTGCAAATGAAATTACCTGCATTGCCAAACTCATTATCACTCAGTCGTCTAGGTACAAATGAACACACCATCATGGCCGTTTTGGCGTTTGCAGTAGGAATTGGTGGTGGATACGGTGCTATCGGCTTTCGGCATCTTATCGATTTCTTCCAGTCCATAGCATATGGCTCTTCGGAAAGCTTGCTGGAGGTTGTAAAAACTCTTCCCTGGTATTTACGTATCCTCCTGCCTGCCCTTGGCGGTATGGTGGTAGGACCGCTGGTCTATTTTGGAGCCAGAGAAGCCAAAGGCCATGGTGTTCCGGAAGTCATGGAAGCAGTAGCATTGAGAAATGGATTTATCCGCAAACGTGTGGTTGTGATTAAATCACTGGCTTCGGCTATCACCATTGGAACCGGAGGCTCGGTCGGCCGGGAAGGACCCATTGTGCAGATCGGATCGGCCATCGGTTCGACCATAGGCCAGTTGCTGCATGTTTCCGCTGATCGAATGAAAATACTGGTGGGATGTGGTGCTGCGGCGGGAATAGCCGCTACATTTAATGCCCCCATAGCAGGTTCAATGTTTGCCTTAGAGATCATTCTGGGTGATTTCGGATTGGCCACCTTCAGCCCGATTATTATCTCCTCTGTTACCGCAACGGCGATCTCACGACACTATCTTGGAGATTTTCCAGCTTTTCTTGTGCCCCAGCACAAAATGGTAAGCTTCTGGGAATTTCCCTTCTATCTGGGATTGGGTTTATTTTGTGCAGTGATTGCCGTCATCTTTATCAAGGTTCTTTACCGGACTGAAGATATTTTTGACGAACTGAAATTCCCGGAATATCTAAAGGCCATTTTGGGAGGAGCGGCTCTGGGGGCCATGTCGCTTCTATTCCCTCATCTATTGGGAGTGGGCTATGGGGCCATCGATCAGGCACTGATGGGGCTCAGTGCCTGGTGGGTGCTGCTGCTTTTGATACCTTTTAAAATTCTAGCCACCTCCATAACAATTGGCTCAGGTGGCTCGGGCGGCATTTTTGCGCCTTCGCTGTTTCTGGGAGCAATGGCAGGAAGCCTGTTTGGAATGGGCGTTCATACTCTCTTTCCCGAGCTGACCGCAACACCTGGTGCCTACGGACTGGTCGGTATGGCTGCGGTGGTGGGCGGAACCACCCACGGGCCACTTACGGCCATTCTCATAATTTTTGAGATGACCGGAGATTATAAAATTATCCTGCCCCTGATGACAACCTGCATCATCAGCACGGTAGCAGGACGTCAGATGATGAGAGAGTCCATCTACACGTTGAAACTGATACGCAGAGGAATCGATATACGGGCGGGAAAAGAAGTCAATGTCCTTAAATCCATTCCGGTCAAAGAGGTAATGAACCCCAATGTGGAAACCTTAACGGAGTCTTTGACCATGGAGCAGCTTGCGGATATCGTATCAAAAAGCAAGCACAACTCTTTTCCTGTTCTGGATGAGGATGGCAACCTGACGGGAATGCTATCTTACATCGACTATCGAGACGCAGTATTCGACGAAAACCTCAAGGATCTTGTGGTGGTAAAAGAGCTCGCCTCCTCGAAAGTGGTCACAGTCACGTTGGATGATAACCTGTTCGATGCCCTTGAAAAGATTTCCGTCAGGGACTTCTCCCTGCTGCCGGTTGTGGATTCCAACAATCCAAAGAAGTTAATAGGGATATTAACCCGCAGGGACATTATCGGAGCCTATACAAGGGCCGTCGTCAAAAAATCTTTGTTTATTCGTCCCGGGGAAAAATAACGCTCCAGACTAACCCTCGGCTAAAATGCGGTGAACCTGCTGGCAATATTGCCGGCTTTCAGAATCCACCGGAACAATCTCGATTTCCGAAGGAGATGATACTCCCAGACCGAGATCCACTGCCCTTGAAATCTGTTCCTGTTCGAATATCGCCCGATTCATTATCGCAGGATTGCTTCCCAGCGTCTTGAGCACCGAAATGCCGACGGCATCTATGGCAACCCTGTCGGTAGAGGCAAGAAAAACATTTCCTTTTACCCGCTTCCCGGTGGCCGGTCCACCGTCTACAAACACATCGATGCCGTCCATCACGATCAAATCCGGCGAAAAGGGTTGATTGACCTCTGCGATCATTTTCCGTTGATGCGGTGATCCGTGCAGTTGAGACATGTAAGGATATCCGTTTCGACCTGTGGGAACGACACCCACATGCAGCTTGAGAGAAAGGGTAAAGATTCCTCCAAACTGATGGGTCTTCAAGCAGCCTGTGGAAACCAGACACTCGGCCTCGATGATCGGCCGGGCGATTCTGAACCCATCTGGCCAGTGGCTGTCTGGGAGTTTAAATTCAATCCAGTCCGCATCATCCAACTCATCGAAATCGATGACCTCAACTCCTTTTTCCTTTAAAAGGGGCAATATGCCCTTTTTTTCCATGACAGAGCGAGTGGACGGATAGCTTCTATCACCAAGCATAATGGATTTCGCACCCATGGCCCAGATTTCGTCGATCAAGGCTGCCAAGGTATCATTATGCGACGATCCGGGAGCAGGATCTGCAGTGTTGAAATTGGGCTTGATAAACACCGATTTTCCTTTAACGGGATTCCGCCCCAGGGCTTCTAAGGATTTTTGAACTCCATCTTTGCGATCTTTGGTTTTATGAAACGTAACGCGGCTCATCGTATCTCCTTTTACAAATATCCAGTAAGATCCATAGCAGATGATCGAAATAATACGTCAGCCTTAAACAATAAACAAGCATAAGGTGACCTGGATTTTAATGGAATATAATTGTTGAAAGATTATGGGAATAAAATTAAAATAGTCAATATTTGAAAGCCCTGGTTGTTTCAGGTAAAAAAAGATGTTATCCGCAGCGGTGTTCAAAACGAACCCCTTTTATAAACCGTTTGTCATAGCCTGCTTTTGGATATTGTTTTTCTTTTTAACCACTTCATCTCCGCTGCTGGCAGGCGAACCGACCCGGCAACCGGTGATTGCCGGCTCCTGGTATCCGGCAGAGCCGGCTGCCCTGCGGAAGCAAATCACCGGGTTTTTAGAAAATGTAAAAACATCTCCGCAGGTCGAAAACCTTGTTAGTATCATTGTACCCCATGCCGGGTATCGATATTCAGGCCAAGTGGCCGCCCATGGCTACCGTCTTCTTGAAAACAGATCTTTTCAAACCGTTGTCGTTGTCGGTCCCAGTCACCGAGCTGTCTTCAAGGGCGTTTCGGTTTACGACCGGGGGGGCTACAAAACCCCGTTGGGTATTGTTCCAATCGACCGGAAAATTATTGAAGAAATAAAACAAACCGATCCCGGGATTCGATATGTTTACAAAGCGCATGCGATGGAACATTGCATTGAAATTCAGCTCCCGTTTATTAAGATGTTGCTTCCAAATGCCAGGCTGGTTCCACTGCTGATGGGAGATCAGCAATACGAAACGTGCCTGAAACTCGCCGATACCCTTGCACGTTGTATCCGGGGCAAATCTGCACTGCTGGTTGCAAGCACCGACCTCTCTCATTTCCATCCGTATCATGAGGCGAAAAAACTGGATGCCCGGGTTTTGCAACGGGTGGAGGAAATGGACCCCGTGGGGCTATATTCCGATTTGAAAAAAGGTATCAGCGAGGCCTGCGGTGGCGGGCCCATGGTTGCAGTGATGCTGGCATCCCGGCTATTAGGTGTAAACGTAAGCCGGGTATTGTTTGCGGCAAACTCCGGAGATGTTACCGGAGATCGCTCACAGGTGGTCGGATACATGGCCGCAGCGCTGTGGGTAAAATCCAAAAAGTAAACGTTGGAGGCATTTCATGCAATCCAGTACCACACGACGTGAATTTCTATCACGCTGTGCAATGGTTTGCACCGGCTCCACGCTGCTGGGCTTGTCTGCTTTTTGGGGTTCGGCCGGTGCTGTTTCATTAAAGCGCGGTCTGATCGGCAAGAAGCTTTCACCCTATTTTACGTCGCTGGGCAATCAGATCATCCGCTGCGATCTCTGTCCGCGTGAATGTGAGGTGGCCCCAGGGGATAGAGGTTATTGCGAGGTCAGGGAAAATATGGGCGGAAAATACTATTCACTGGTATACGGAAATCCGTGTGCAGTACACATCGACCCCATTGAAAAAAAACCTTTCTACCACGTGCTTCCTTCTTCCCGTTCGTTTTCGCTTGCCACGGCAGGGTGCAATTTTGATTGCAAATTCTGCCAGAACTGGGAAATCTCCCAGGCTAGACCTGATGATACTTACAACTACCAATTAAGCCCCGAACAGGTCGTTGCAAGCGCGCTTCAGTATCGGTGCGAATCCATTGCATCGACTTACGTGGAACCAACGATTTTTGCAGAATATATGATCGATATCGGCCGGCTGATAAAACAGCAGCCGCTTCTGAAAGTGATGCATTCAAACGGGTTCATAAACGAAAAACCGCTTGATGATCTGTGCGAGGTCCTGGATGCGGCCTGCATCGATCTTAAGGGATTTACGGAAGAATATTATGAAAGCATCACCGAGGGAAGTCTCGAACCGGTGCTAAATACTATAAAACGGCTGGTCGCAAAAGGAATCCACACCGAGCTGGTAACCCTGTTGGTTCCAGGGAAAAATGACGATATGGAGCTTATAAGGGCGATGTGCCAATGGGTTCGGAAAGAACTGGGCGAAGATGTTCCCATTCATTTTACTCGCTTCTATCCGCGGTATAAATTAAAAAGCATACCGCCAACGCCGGTTTCCACTTTAGAGAAGGCCTGCAGCGTTGCACTGGAGGAAGGTCTCAACTACGCTTATATCGGAAATGTTGCCGACCACCCGGCCGGGCACACCTATTGCCCTCATTGTAAAAAGATGCTGATTCGGCGCATCGGCTACCGGGTAAAGGTTTTAGAGCTTAACAACGGTAAGTGTAAAAATTGCGGGCGACCCATCGCAGGTATCTGGAATCTTGCTGAAGCACGGCCGCAGCGCTTTTCGGGTTGACCTCTGGAACTTTCAGTTCATGCCTTTTTTACAACAAGACCCTCTTTCCGTTTTTAAAAACCATTTCGATGCGGCGAAGGTTTACTATGTTTTCAAGAGGATCTCCTGAGAGTACCACAAGATCTGCAAGCTTTCCTTCGTCGACCGTTCCGATGCGATCCTCCCATCCTAAGAGCCTGGCTCCCAGTTGAGTCGCTGAACGGATGGCCTCCAGAGGGGAAACCCCTCCATGCTGAACCATCAATTCTATTTCTCTTGCGAAATCGTGATGTCCGTTTAAAGGCGTTCCGGCATCAGAACCAACACCGATCGGTATCCCCTCTTCCAGCAGCATCTTGAAGCTTGAAAGCTTTTGGCTGAACCGTCCCCGGCTTTTTTCCAAAATCTCTGGCTTGATGCCGGTATCAGAACCCATAAACTCAATCAGATAGGGTGGTGTAAGGGTAATAACAACAGCCGCACCCCGCTGCTTCAAGAGCCGAACACCTTTTTTATCTAAAAAAGTGGCATGCTCTATCGTATCGATGCCTGCATTCACAGCGGCTCTCACACCATCTGCCGTGGTGGCGTGAGCAGCGGTTTTCACCCCGGCCCTATGAGCTTCATCAACCCCGGCCTCAAGCTCGGCTTGGCTCAGCACGGCCATTTCCTTTTCCCCGCCTGAGGTAAGCAGTCCACCGCTTGCCATAAACTTGATAACATCCGCTCCGGCTTCAAGATTCTCTCTTACTGCACGCCTCACCTGCTCTTGCCCCTTAACTTCCGTTCCTATGAAATGACCGTGCCCGCCGACCGCAGTGATACAGGGGCCGGAGGCAAATATCCGGGGGCCCTGAAACCAACCCGCTTCGATTGCCCTTTTAACCTCAAGGTTCACTCCACCCTTCGCCCCGAGGTCTCGTACCGATGTTACGCCATGGGTAAGTGCGATTTGAGCATTCTTCAAGGATCGAAGCGCCATAGCGACCGTGGACTCTTTCATACAGAAACTCTGAGAATCTTCATCAGGCTCAAGACATAGGTGAACATGCAGATTTATCAAACCGGGTATCAGCGTTTTGCCTGTTGTGTCTATGATCGTGTCCTTTTCGCTTATGGTGACCTCATTCATGCTGCCGATTGTTTTGAAACGCCCGTTTTCGATCCGCACAGCCACATCCTCGACAGGAGCTTTTCCAGTACCATCGATCAGCTTACCACCTCTAAATACAATTTGTTCCATTTGGAATACCTCTTGTTTACTGTTTTCCACTTTGATGGGGAACCCTTTTGCGAATCCGTCGTTCTTTTAATTCCCTTAAAACCTCAACCAATTCTTTGCTTGCAGCATCCAGTATAACGGTGCCTTTTTCTGCCGTTGCCTTGGTTGGATCGCCTCTCACGCCATTTTCCGTCACCGTACTCCAATATTCCGTTAAATGAACAGGATTCTTGAAACCGGTTTTCGGTTTTCCACCCACAAGGTCACTGAAAAAATGGGCAGACATGGGCATGGTGATGTCCCTTGCGGCTTTGTTCATTTTGACCGGTTTCGGGTCTATCGCCAGGTATAGAGAAGTTTCAAGCTCACAGGCATGAGAGGTGACTTCAGATTCCCTGATCTCTGCCACCACTTTTCGCACATCAGCAAGCTCCCACCACGAGACAGAGGCGCATATGCTGTCCGGATGCTCAACCACCCCCAAACGGCAGGCCATCTCGGCTAACGGTGCGTTACTACCGTGGCCGTTGACCATGAGAATCTTATGAAAGCCGTGATGAATGAGACTTCTTAAGATATCCAAAAGATACTCAACAAAAGTATTCCACCGGATGGTAATCGTTCCGGGAAAATCGATGTGATGGGGACTGTATCCAAATTTCACAGTGGGGCTCAGAACCACCTCCTCAGGAATCAATTCGGCTGTCCGCCGACAAATTGCAGACACGATCACCACATCCGTATCAACGGGTAGATGCGGGCCATGGTCTTCGATGGTTGCAACGGGAAGCAATACAAGTTTACCGGCCCGGGCTGCTGTGTCAATTTCAGGCCAGCTCATTTTTTCATACAAAAACTGATCTGCGCTCATTTGAATCCTCCTTATGTCGATCGGAATATAGAAAATTGATCATAAACAAATGAGTTAAAAGAGATGATACTACAAAACATAGGATTTCTGTTAAAATACGCGGCATCTGGAATTTTAACCCGCCACACGGAACGATGAACCTCTTAGCCTGGATTTTAGTATCTATACTGGAAAACGGGTTTGTCAAGTAAATTTACTAATACACGAAACAGAGCGAGCGAATACCCCGCAGCCTGTCGAAGCAATTGGGTTTCGCCATCGGCTACGACCCAACAAGGGCGAAGATCCCGATTTTCGGGGCTGCAGGGTCTTCAAGCCCTGGACCCTCGTATATGCATCTGCGGGGTAAACGAGATTTCACCGATTTAGTCGTTGACAGGAAAAAGACCTTTTGTAATAGTTCCATTGACCTCAGGCAGAATCTTATCCTTACCTTTTTTAACCTCTCAAAGAAAGGAGGACATCATGGCAAGAAGAAAGGGAATATTTATTTTCGTTCTAAGCCTGGTTGTACTTTTGTCATCTTTTACGACTTATGCAAAAGAGCCCAGGTTTGGCGGAGAGCTGCGGGTTGCGATCGGTACTTCGTTAAAATCCATTGACTGGATGTGTTACACACAAACCATCGTAAGGCAGGTGGGGTACCATATCTGGGAGACTCTGGTTACGTTTGACGACAAATTCCGAATCATCGGCCAGCTTGCTCATGACTGGAAAGTAAGCCCGAACCACAAAACATACACTTTTTATTTGAGGAAAGGAGTTCAGTTCCACAAAGGATACGGGGAGATGAAAGCGGAAGATGTGAAATCTTCCATAGACAGATATATTAAGAAAGCCCCTTCGGGATCGGCCCTGAATGTAAAGCAGGTTGAAGTAATAGATGATTACACGGTTGCGTTGCACTTAACGAAGCCAAGCGGCCCGGCTTTCCTGTCTCTGCTGGCTCTTCCCAGCGAGGCCGTGGTTATTTTCCCTAAAGAAATAATGGATCCTCTGCCCGATGTCAACGGCATCGGGGTGAAAGAGGCTGTGGGCACAGGTCCGTTCGAGCTTGAAGATTGGATACCGGGAGAGAAAATTGTTTTGAGAAGATTCAAAGATTACAGTCCCCCTGATTTTCCCAAAGCCACAGGTCTGGGTGGAAAACGGGTAGCGTATTTGGACAGAGTCATACTGATTCCAACCCCTGAACCTTCTGCTCGGGTCGCTGCACTGGAAGCGGGTGATGTGGATTTTGCCGACGAGGTGCCTGCAACTGCTTATCCGCGGTTAAAAGAGAATCCAGCAATCAAACTTTACCCGGTAGAGCCCTATTATATCCCCCAGGCATACTTCAACATGGCAAGAGGACCGTTCAGCAAAAGCCTTGAACTGCGCAAGGCCGTTCTGGCTGCAGTCGATACCGAACAGATGCTCCAGGCAGCAACAAGAGGTTATAAGGACTTTTATAAAACAGATTGCGGCAGCCTCTTTTACCAGGATTTGCAACCGGACCTCTATTCCACATATGGCTGCGAGCATGGGCTTTATGGCAAAGGCTCCCAGCTTGAGTTGGCCCGGGAACTTATGGAAAAAGCCGGGTACAACGGAGAGCAGATCGTCATCATCACCAACACGGATTATTATTACATGTATGCGGCGGCTCTTGTGCTTGCAGACCAGATGGGCCGTGCTGGCTTTAATACCAAACTGGAAGTATATGACTGGCCCGGGGAGTTGGATCGCAGATCGAACCTGGACGCCTGGGACATAGCATTCAGCGGCTGCTCGATTCGTATGGACCCAAACATGGCTTACCTCTGGTTTTATGACAAGAAGAAATGGACATATTTTAAAGAGTACGAATGGCCCAAAATGAGGGCATTGGTCGAACAGGATATGGCGGCCTTGACTTATAAGGAAAGACTCGCCATTTGGGAAAAAATGATGAAGCTTTTCATAGACAGTGTCACCATGATCAATATCGGCGAGGTCAAGACGCTGTATGCATCAAGCAGTAAGGTTCATTTCACAAACTGGTATCTGTGGAGCTTCTGGAACACATGGATAGAAAAATAAGGCTTTTCGTGCAGACCACCGAAATAGCTTTTGTTTTTCTAATGCCGCAGCCACCACCCTTGACCTCTTCCTTGGGCTGTTTCAAAGCTTAAGGAAGATGTCAAACCCTGGCAAACATCATTTAAAGAAGAAAGGAACCAGGTGGTTTTTGCGGTATCGATTATGAAAACAAATAGCAACCCTTTGAAAAAACACAGAGCCTGATACCGGAAAAAATATGATAGCGTACATTCTTCGCAGATTAATCTGGATGATGTGGGTGTTGACAATCGTCTCCATTTTAAGCTTCTTGCTGGTACACCTGGCTCCGGGCGATGTGGCAAGGGTAATAGGCGGGATAAAGGCTTCTGAGGAAACAATACAGAAAATTCGGGAGCAGCTGGAATTAGATAAACCCTTGCACCTTCAGTTTGTTTACTGGCTTAAAAAATTATTTACCGGTGAATTACAATCCCTTTATGCACGCCGCTCGGTTTTTGAAATTATCATGTACAAACTTCCGGTAACCGCAAGCATAGCGCTGGGGGCTCTGGTGGTGGCGCTGGTAATCGGTTTTCCTCTGGGTTTGATCGCCGCTGTTAAACAGGGCTCCTGGCTGGATCGAATCGGGGTGATGACAGCTACGCTTGGGGTTTCTATTCCCACTTTTTGGTTGGGAATGAACCTTATCCTGTTCTTTGCGGTTCAGCTCAAATGGCTTCCAAGTGGTGGCTTCGTCCGGATCACAGAGGACTTCGGGGGATGGGTTCGGTCGATTATTTTGCCGTCATTTTCTCTGGGTTTTGTTCAAGCCGCTCTGCTGGCAAGGATGACGCGCTCGTGTGTTTTGGAAGTGCTTAAGGAAGACTACGTGACCACAGCCAGATCCAAGGGGTTAAGGGAAAGTGTTGTACTTTTGCGCCATGCTTTAAGAAATGCCATGATTACCATTGTCACGGTTATTGGGTTGATATTCGGGTTGCTGCTTGGAGGAGCCGTGGTTACGGAACAGGTGTTTACACTGCCCGGGGTTGGTAGAATGGTGGTGGAGGCGGTATCCCGCCGCGATTACCCGACAGTTCAAGGCGTTATCATTTTCATCGCTTTTGCATATGCCTCTGTCAATTTAATCGTCGATATACTGTATGCTTTCTTGGATCCCCGCATCCGATACGACTGAGCCGTTTAATTTCGATAAGGATGGTTTAAGTGAAGCTGATAAAAGAAATCATCTTCCAGAACAGATCCATACAGATCGGGGGAACCATTACTCTGTTTATGGTTTTGTTGGCCGTGTTTGCCCCGGTCATTGCTCCTTATCCTCCCGTAGGGATGAATATTCCAAGCATGCTCAAGCCTCCCAGTGCAGATCATCTTTTCGGTACCGATGAATTCGGAAGAGATGTATTGAGTCGGGTCATCTTTGGTGCCCGCATCTCGCTTAGAGTGGGTTTGTCGGTGGCGATTGCAACCGGCATCCTGGGCATCGGGGTAGGGCTTTGCGCGGGGTATTTCCGCCGGCTTGATAACCCGATCATGAGATTTCTGGATGCGCTAATGGCAATACCCTCTTTGTTGCTTGCGCTTGCGATCGTCTCCATCATCGGTCCTTCCGAGGGGGGCGCCATCGCTGCCTTGACCATAACCTATACTCCGAGAACCGCGCGTGTGATACGGGCTGCAGTTTTGTCGATTAAAGAGCAGTATTTCGTAGAATCGGCTGTGGCTCTTGGAGCTGGAACACTTCGAATCATGATACAGCATATCCTGATGAACTGTATCGGTCCGGTAATTGTCCAGCAGAGCTTTATTTTCGCTTACGCTGTTTTGGCCGAAGCGATGCTCAGCTTTCTTGGAGTCGGCCCCCCGCCGCCTGCTCCAAGCTGGGGAAACATCATCAGCGAGGCAAGGGGCTCGATGCGGGTCGCCCCGTGGATCATGTTCTTTCCCGGAACCGCGATCAGTATCACCGTGCTTGGAATCAACATGCTGGGAGATGGATTAAGAGATGTGCTTGATCCCAAAAGCCGCATCCAGGGGCGGTAGGATTTGGCTTATGACACGGATTTCACCGAGAATTGCTGTACAGTTGCTCATAGAATTGTCGGGGGCTGAGCTCTTCAAAATCACCCCTTGAGACTGAGTATTTCCTGATATCAAGACAGAGATGACACTTTGAGACATAACCCCCTTCTAGCTTCCGGTAGCCCATATCTGTGGCAAAGCCGAACAGCCCTCTCATGTCTTCATGGACCAAATAGTTCAAAATCGGACGGTTTTCAAGATCGATCCCTTCTTTTACGAGTCGATCAAGCTCAAACCAGTTGCCCAGCGAAATTCCACCGCAAAAACCAGGCATGAAGTTTCCGTAATTGTCAAAATGATTGTGCCAACTGCGCAGAATGGGCGGCTGGCATGGAGTGGAAAAGAATCGTTCAGGAGGATAGCCGGGGTACAGATCTTTCAGCCGATCCACCGCGCGGCCCATTAAAAAAAGCTCAACCCTGTCTGATAAGGATGCCTGTCCGAACCGTTTCAGATATTCATCCATCGAAAGCCTGCCTGAGATGCCCATCTGTGTGAACATGCGATAGTATTCCAATTGATAGACCATCACGTTCGGCCCGAACACTTCCTGGCTGATCCGGATGCATCGATCGGTTCTTTCAAACGGCACATATTCGGTATAAAAAGGATTTACCGATATCATGATCCCTCTAAGCCCCTTTTTCTTCAAAGCCTGAAGTCGTCTCCGGGTAAACTCGTCGCTTTTGCACCAAAAGCAGTTGGTCTCGACAAAGGTAGATGGGATCTTAAGCGCGTCGGCAATTTCAACGGCTTTAAGAAGCAGGTCAAAATTAAGAAAAGGCTCCCCTCCGCTGAAATGCAGCCCGTGGTTTAGGCTCATGTATTGTGAACCATATGGACTGGGCTCTATTACTTTGGCAAGCTGTGGCAGAAATTGTTCCAGCTTCTCTGTGCTTATCCAATCCCCTGACCATTTCGGGGAGCAACCATACATGCAGTGACGGCATGCGGCCGTGCATCTGTAGGAAAGCATCAGGCCGCCTGAAATGGGTTTTGGTATTCTTATTCTTTTCATACTTTAATTTCGCTCTTTAAAAAAGAAATAAATATGCTTCGATTCTTTCCGGGGCCTGGCAATAAATCGGCTGCTGGTCATAATCCGTATTGGCAACCAGGCCGGCACGATAGCGAATATAGCCATCCTAAGAACGTGCCGATATTTTTTCTGTTCGCCGGATCACGAGCAGTATCATAGCCACCGCTGGTATCAATGCCAATACCGAAAGCATACCTTTAGGAAAAAACAGGATAAACAGCGCCAATACGAGGATAAGAAATCTTGAAGGAAGGTCATGCTCTTTACGTTCAAAAAGCCTACCATGGATGGCGGCAGCTGCTGTCAAGCATCCAATAATTAGCACAACCAGAGCGGCCAGTTGCGCTAAACCAGGCTCCAACAACAAAATATCCCAGTTGAAAATGGCGAAAGTGAGGAAAAAAAAGGGAATCGATATCTGCAGCGTTACCATCATCGTCTTCATAAAGGAGGCCCCTGAGATACGCGAAGCAACAGCAGCGACAAGTGAGGTTGGTGGCGAATATTCGGATATTACCGCTATGAAAAATAAGAAGAAATGAGCCACCCAAGGGTTGAACCCCATTCGTGTCATAGGGGGGATGACTACCACGGCTGACAGTATGTAACAGGCCGACGGCGGTATCCCCAGTCCTAAAAAGACTCCAATTAGAAACCCCATTCCGATAAGAGCTACGACATTGAATTCTCCGATCGTAGCCAGCATCCCCATCAGCTTAATCATCCATCCGCTAACCACGAACAGATTTATCATCACCCCAAGCATGGCGAGTAAAAGAATGAGCGGGGCTGTGACCCTGGCAAATGCCTCTAAGGCGTGGCGCAAACATATAGCCCACTCCTTTATTTTATCCGAAATCGTCCCAGCATGGACATATATGCGGAGCAAAGAAGAGGCGATAAAGAGACCGATCGCAATGTTAAGCGCAGCTTTGGATGCGTCGAACCAGAGCACACCCATCAAATAGATCAAGACACCGATGAAGGTAAAGAAAATAGCTGTGTTGAACACATCTATTTTGGAGAATCTTTGAAAAACCGGAAGCAGTTCTGAATCCGGGTCAATATCCCTTCCCCGCACGAAGCGTGTTGTAAAGAGGTAAACCGATAAGGATATGAT
Organism: Deltaproteobacteria bacterium; assembly: GCA_019309565.1. Lineage (GTDB taxonomy): Bacteria > Desulfobacterota > Desulfobacteria > Desulfobacterales > SURF-15 > JAFDFZ01. The sequence goes on along the minus strand of JAFDFZ010000017.1, from coordinate 63,024 downwards.
ACCAAAGAAAATTAAGGCCGGGGCATATCCTCGGGCAATAACCTCGAAATACGTCACTCCTAGAAAGTCAGCCATGAGGAAACCGGCTATCGCCATTACCGGCGGCATTAGCAGACCTCCCAGCGAAGATGAAGCCTCCACTGCACCAGCGTAAAGGGCGGGGAACCCAGCCCTTTTCATCAACGGTATAGTGTATTGCCCGGTTATGGCCGCATTCGCTGCCCCTGAACCACTACAGGTAGCAATAGCCATCGAAGTCACTACCGCTGTTTGTGGAATGAGGGTCTTACGTTTGGCAAATATTCCCGTGAAAGTTTTGACAATAGATTCCTGAACACCAAATCCCTGTGCAATACCTAAAAACATGAAAAATGCAGCGATAACGCCTACCCCGGTTTGTGAATAGGTTCCAAATAGGCCCAATGTAATCTCAATAGAAGAAGATGTGATTACTCTTGTCCAGGAGACACCGGGATGACCGAATATACCTGGAAAGACCCACCCGTAAACGGAATAGAGCATGAGAAAAAGGATCAGATAAAAGAGCAAACGATGCTCGCGTCTGGTGTATTCGATAATGAGACCAAGCATCATCGCCCCTACTATTTTATCAGCAGTATTAAAGAAACCAGCTCTGTCATAAACCAGGGCGTCAAACTCCACTCTCAAGTATATTACGGCAACGATGCAGATAGCGATGTACAAACTGGCGATTGTAATATTGAGTTTAAGTCCTAGACGGGGATACGGCAGCTCTCCGACCACAAAGGAATTTAAAACCCACAGCACGTATGCTAGCGGGACCAGAGTTACGGCGAGCAGCATGGCTCCACCTAAGCCGGTCGTGTAATAATGTAATGAAATTAGTAAATATACCATAGTTGCTACAAGATAGCAGGGGGTCGAGAATCTGCGAATTTCAGCCAATCGATACGCTTTATCTTGCAAGGGATTTTTTTTCACCTTTTCACCCCCTGGCAATATGACTCAAGAAACAGTGAGCTCACCCGCTGCTGAGATTTCACAGGGGTAAGCCCACTATGATAAGTGCTTAAGACTACTTAACTAAGTAAATGGAAAGAAAGTCATGAGTCTTGTTTTTGACTTATCGCGGCAGTATAAACACCGCTTGCTTTTCCAAAAAGTTCAGCGCGCTTTGGCTTTCATAGCCTTTATGGCTGCCTTGATCGTATCCTCAGTAGCGATTATCCAGGCCTTGTCCCATAGGCCCTTTTCCTTCAGATACTCAGCCAATCCCGGATGTACTGGAACCTGGGGAATGCTCCTTATCCCCCGGACCTGGAACCCAGCGAAGTCTGCGGCTAGTGGTCCAAAACCAGGGTCTAGTTTAGATAGTGCAGCTGCTTCTTTTTCAAATACTTTAAGCGCTCTATAAACGCCTTCTTCCGAGAAGCGGAGCCCGTGGTGGTATCCGAAGTAAAAAGGCACACCATATAGTTCATCCACTCCAAGATCTCTAGTATAGGCTTTCTTGATGTTAATCTTTACCGGAGTAAAACCTGCCGCTGTTAACTTCTTGATTTGTGTTGCGGTTGGGTTTACGCCCTGCAGGGGGCTGGCTACATCAAGCACCTTAAGCCAGCTCGGCAAGGATACCGTCGCCGTTGTGTAAGCTGCGGTGGCGTCTATAGTTCCCCCTCTCAGGGCATCCGCAACTTTTGTCATATCCACCTCCACGTGCGTTATCTTCAGGCCACAGATGTCCCTCATAGCTCTGAAGATGTTGATGTGGTTCATATATCCCGCCTTAGTCATGAAGATTTTCTTGCCGTCCAAATCCTCCCATGTCCGATATTTGTCCTTCCATTTCGGTAAGGTCAATATATGTGTTTCCATTGTGTAGGCCCAGAAAGACTGCACCGGCATCTGCTTTACGTTGGGTTCAAAGCCCTTAAATGGTTTTTTAAACGAGTATAGTTTTCTCAATCCCGGCTCTGCCGAGTATACGGATTCCAGCTCACCCACTAAAAAGCTCTTGATGTTAGCAGTGGTAGAAGCGTATGGATAAATGGTAATGTCATAATCCGGCATACCCCTTCGCAAGAAATCTGCCATGAAGGCAGACACTTTATAACCAGTGCTTCCTGGACCAGCCGTCCCCCATCTCCACATTTTTTTCCTAGCTTCCGCAGGACCAGGTAAAGCAAATGCCCATACTAGCACCAAAGCCAATGCTAAAACCAATAACAATTTAATTTTAATCTTTTTCATTTTGACCTCCTTTTGACTTTATTACTGATTTAGCGTCTTTAAACTCTGAACTATACAGAACGACATAAATCATTGTGCATACACACACAGCATCCAGCGTGTTTAACGCTATATTGGATTTTTAAAATCAACTTTACAACAGATAAATGCGCAAGTTATTATGGCGCTGTGTATAAATGCACCTGCAAGTACCAGGCCACCACCTCCTTTCCGACTTTCCTAATCCGCCCACTTAGCGTAGAAAGCGGGACATCCATAAAAAATTAAGTAACTTATTCCAATGTTATATCTCTTCTGTTCTCTTTCTCTTTTTATTTTGGTTGAGGAAATTTACGAATCAATCTCCGATCTTTCCGTTCGAGCCTGCCGTTTCTGGACGATTTCAACCATGGTTTCCAGCCTTATAAGCCGCTCGTTCATATGCCGTATTCCTGATCCATACGGTTTACCTTGTCGACAAAGGTGAGGATCCTTTCATTCAGGAGAATTCCCGCCCCTAACGCCTCCATGACCTTTTCGCTGACACCCATTATTTAACCTCCAGCATGGAATGCATCTCATCGAGCCGCTTTTCAATAGCGTCAATTTTTTCAATAACCTCCCGGGTTGTTTTAACCATAGTGTCCGCCAACGCTTCTAATAGGTTCTCGTCCTGCAAGGATAAATCGCCGTCAAAAGCGTCAACCGCGTCCCTGACGACTTCGGCAAAGGAAACCTTTCTTTTATTCGCGATCTTGGCAATTTTATCGATAATGTTCGGCGGCATGAGGATGGGTTTTCTTAGCATGGTCTCGCGTTGTTCGGGTGTGGTAATTTTAAAACTCCTTGTGTGCTTTATGCTGAACCTAGGTTGAGCGGTTTATCGTTCTGGGCTCTGGGTTAAAACTCACAGATGCCATGTATTAAAAGGACGCGTATTTATTGTAGTATAATCTTATTTAACCTATTTATTTATGATGAATCTTCCTAAATCCCTTTCGGTCGGTATCTTGAGCAGTTTGAATGGGTTATAACATTATAACCCCGGACTTGGAACTTATCAGTTTAGGCTGGAATATAGCTTTACCTTTAAATAACAAAATAGCACATGTGCAACATATGGGCAATATATTACTTTGTTTTTCTTCTTTCCTGTGAGCAGCTTTCCACAAACGAGATCATGTCGTTGTTGAAATTTAAAAATCGTTCTGCCAAAGCCTTTGCATGATGGCTTATTTTCAACCGCCTTTCATTTCATGGTAGGTTCTTTTTTGCTTGCTGCTTAAGATACAAAGATCAACCTGTGATATCAACAATAAGTGGTTCATTTTTTTCGCTTTACTTCAACTCGACCAATCGTGCCGAATACCACTCGAGTGCTTCGTCCTCGTACCAGGGGTGCAGATCAGGATAGAAATCTTAATCGACCTGAACGAAATGGAGCAGTGCTTCGAGTCGTTCCCTGTTGGGCCCAACCTCATCGTAACTGTAATCTCTCCACGATGTAAGGCCTGCTTATCCCAGATTGTACTCCTTCTTCAACTCAGCGGTGTCCATCATGCGGATAAGCCCGCCCATTGTCAATGGCAGCACAGAGGTTTTGGGATGGAACAGGTAGCATCCTTTCTCATTTTCCATGTATTCATCTGCTATCCGGTAATGAATCAATCCATCTTCTTCAAGCCTTGCCTTGATGCCGATGACATCCCAGGTGACAGATGGATAATTCCGCTATCAACAGAAAGACCGGAAACCTGCCTCCCGAATACAACCCTCAATATACCATCAACATCCATTCAATTGAAAATCGACAGATACATCCTTTGATTTTTAGATATGATAGCGTATTTACAAACTCAGGACAAAAATAATAGAGCGATGGCAGCAATTCTGGAAGTTTCTTTAGCGGGATCTTTTATTCGCTTTTGTGGGTGAAAAGCAGATTATCAAGATTCTCTAATCTCAAAGGCCCTGTTCTTCAATCTCTGTCGCAGTCATGCAAACTCGATAAATACATAACCTCCGCAGCGGTATCCGAAAAGACGCAGAACATGATTGTAGTTGCTGGCAAGGCCCGCGTAGAAGGTATCGAAGGTAACCCAGTACGCAGTTTCCTGGTACGGATCAACATCGAGGATAAGCACACGGCCGCTCTCCGGATCAAAGCCGCCCACCGGAGAGATATGGGGGATGTTAAGTGCCGGAACATAGGCTCCCTGATCGAAATGAGCGATGATCAAGCAGTTTCCCTCCTTTTCAAACGCATAAAGCCTTTTACGAAGAACCTCCCGGATGGTCTCGGCCTCAGCAGGGTCTTTTGAGGCATAAACGGTTTCCACGTGCCGGTATGTGATTTGATATGCCGCAAGGCTGCCTTCGACCACCTCCCCCAGCACCGGAAGAGGAAGCCCCCGTCTTCCCTTATATCCCGTTTTGCTCATCCGCTCCTTCCAGTGGGCCGTGCGGACCGTGTCGAGGATTTCCTCCTGGCCGATGGGCGGCATATCCGGATACTGCAGCTTACGGATGGCATTGATAGCCGTTACCACAGAGGCGACCGAGCATGAGGACTCGTGAAACTGTTTGATGTGGTGCCGCGCAAGGGCAGCTTTAAGCGGATTGCCATCTGAGATGACCGGATCGTTGACGTACTCGGGCCGGTTACGGCCGAAGGGGCCGCTGCGGGTGAGTTTATGCCAGACGTAAGGAAAGAATAGATAGCTATGTATAAGGGCCCTTCGAAGATTCATTGCAATTTTCTTTCAACTTGTTTAAGATCACCAATATAAAATATCGCCATTCTTTTTTTGCAATACCATCCTATTTTATTTGAACTGTGAAATCTCGGTGAAAAGACGGAGTTTTCAGGCATCCGGTTTCGGAAAGAAAAGGTAAAATGGATGATGTGCTTCCAATTTACGTACCTTGAAAAAATTATCTAAATCATAATGCGACCGTGGGGTGTATGTTACTCTTTGTTTATTATTTTTTCTGCAAACTGATTGTCAACAGACAGTTTTCTCGCCAGTTTATCGAGAATTTCCCTTTTCTTTATGGGCGGTTTATCACCAGAAATCACAACTTCAGCAGCCAATTTAAAGGCTTCTTTCCTTGATTCCGGATCTAAAACTTTAATCACAGCCTCTATCGCTTTCTCAGAGTCGATTGTTCGCAGTAGATTCACAAATCTGTTTATCCTTGAAAGAATGCCTTCTTTTCTCTCTACGCACAGCGGGCATTGTTCAGCCAGGGCTTCAATCCGCTTAATATCCTCTTCACTGTTTTGAGGGTCGATTTGGGCTGCATAGACTGCAATGATGATAACGGCATCCTGGACTGCCAGCTTTTCCAATGGGCCGATTTCATATGCCCTCATTTCTTTTTCGATGTCTTTAAATGGCTTCATTTTCAATAGTTCCTTATGAGAATGGTTTTTTAACCGTTATGATAAAATCTTATCTAGCACCAACCTTCTGGTTTCTTACTCCTTGAAATAGCGATATAGTTTGAAAAAATATATACACTACATATTACTCTAAAAACAACAATAAGCAGACACAAAGGTTGACAGAAGAGAGCCGGAAGCCTACTTTTTCATGGTCAACCGTACAACACCTTTTATCTGCCTGAAATTTGCCCCTTCACTTACACACCGCAACGCAACAGCCGAATCAATAACCATTGTGCCCGACACAGCATTCACACCGTAGTCGAACAGTATCGGCGACAGCGGAGCAGAGCCACCCAATAAAATAACGTAAGCCCTGGAATCACATAACGAAAGCAGGTGTTCTATGGTATGGTTTGTTATAGCACTGCCGGTTATCGCTACTACCTCGGCCTGTGGAATCAGTTTGTCGGCCATCTCTTCACCGAAATCCCCCTTTTTCGGATTTTTCTCTATTACCCATAGTTCCTTGGCATATTCACGCAGCCTGGGAATGAAAGGAAAATGCCCTACAACGGCAATTTTTTTGCCATCTCCTTTATCCTTGATCAATTCAGCAGCATTTAATTCCAGGCATACGTCCTGGTCAATCTTAAGCAGCGAATTTATTGCTGCCATACCAATAGCTGCTTCGAGCAGGCTGGAGGAATAGGCCAGGTGCGCAAGCTCCAAAGCGCTTTTTTCCATTAAGATTCCGGGCTCTTTTACCAGCGGTGCTTCTTGGTGCAGGGCATCCCGGGGAAGGGTGGCGGCCAGACCGCAATTTCGAGTCAGCACTCCGGTGTAAAAGACCCCCTGGCGGATGTCTCGAACAACGCTGTCAAACTCCAGTGCTGATATCAAGCCATCCAGAATCCTCATGCACCCTCCACTGGCCTGTTGGAATAACAGAGATTATACGCGATCCAGGCAAATAGAATAGTTCAGGCTCAGAATCTTTATATTTTAACCTCCACTCAAGATATAAGCAAGGTTTGGTTTTGGTTAAAACTTTAATGATATTCTTTTTTCTCTTTTTACCTTTGCATGATGGATACCAGGGGAAAAACGATGAAATAAGTGTAATGATTTCAAAGAACTTTATACTATAACCGATTCCAAGTCTGTTTTGGATACCAAATTTTAGAAAAATTTCTAAATTTCTTTTCTCAAAATTTCTAAATTACCTTCCTCTTAGCAAAATTGTCTATAATGAATTTTAAGGCGATTCGAAAAGATGCCCTTATCCCTTTCGGGCTGAGAGAATTTTATGATTCATAAACACTTTTATGGCATAAAGATTGCCCTCAAGATAACAGAAGAAAAACAGAATTATCATATAAATGACCTGGTTTATCCGACCCCCCCAACATTTGATTTGCTGAAAAAGCTTGAGGATTGAATCGAGTAATGGCAAATGAATCTTTTAGGTTTCGGAGATGATATATCGGGATTATATGATAGTATTTATCCTGGTTGTTTTTTCAACAGGCTTCTTTATGTTACACGGAAATAGGAAAACCCAGGCCTCCCCCATCAGCATTACCGTCACTTATAACAATGTACCTTTTAAGAAACAGTTGAGGGCCGCCTGGGGATTTTCTTGTCTTATCGAAGGTACCGCGCAGACGATCCTATTTGATACGGGTGGAAACGGTCAGCTACTGCTTGAAAATATGACTCTTTTGAACAAAGATCCAATGGAAGTGAAAATGGTGTTCCTCTCGCATATTCATGGCGACCACACTGGTGGATTAGAAATGTTCCTTCGGCAAAACTCTGATATTACTGTTTGTTTGCCGGAATCCTTTCCGGGTTCCTATAAGCAGAAAATTTTGCGCTATGGAGCAAACATCAAAGTGATAAAAGATCCCACCCTACTTATGAAGCAAGCTTACTCAAGTGGAGAAATGGGACGATGGATTAAAGAGCAGGCATTAATCCTTCGGACAACAAAAGGACTTGTAATCATTACAGGTTGTTCACACCCTGGCATCGTCAATATTGTAAGAAAAGCACATGAGCATTTCGTAGATACAGTTTATCTTGTAATGGGTGGATTTCATCTATCCGGCATGAGTTATGAAAAGATAATGAAAATTCTTGAGGCACTTAAAAAATTAGGCGTAAAAAAGGTCGCCCCCAGCCATTGCACAGGAAATAAGGCCATTTCACTTTTCCGGCAGGCCTGGAGGGATAGATTTCTTGAAGGCGGCCTTGGGGCGATTATCCGAATCTCACAGTAAACTGAACCGAAACAGCGAGCCCTGTTGAATTGCGCTCTGCGCACCCCTTCGGGCATTCAACTGAGCGAGTGCATATCCCGCAGCTTGTCGAAGCAAGGCGAAGATCCCGCTCAGCCGGTCTGCAGGGTCTTCAAATCGAAGCACGGTTCTTTTCTACGAGCCTTTTTTCGAGTTTTTCCCGATGAAAAAAGGAAATTTTACCGGTGGCAGGACCAGACGATCCGTAAGCGTAGTTTTTCAAAAGGCCAAACTGTTACCTTTTTTAGAAGTTTTTTCTAATGGGCGCTGTTTCAAGGTGAGCCTTTTTCTGGAAATCTCTTAATCCGTTATTCACTCAGAAATGCAATATAGCAGACGCAGATACTACGACTTATTCTCACATTTTTATGACATGTTTATTGCGCTTCATTCTCTGCGGGATGAGCAAAGCACTCGCGAAATTTTGGTTGATTCCGCTCAGCTTGAAGGCATTGCAAAACCTTATATATTGGATATCTGCTGCGGAACCGGTAGCTTAATTCTCACCTTTGCCAAAAGATACCCGAAAAGTACCGCAGTAGGCCTTGACTTTTCACACGGCATGCTTCGGAAAGCGAAAAAGAAAAATCCCAACCAAAAGGCACTTTTCATAGAGGCAGATGCAGCCCTGCTTCCATTCTCAAATGATATATTTGACGTGGTTGCCTGCTCCTATGCCCTATACGAACTGAAAGGTGCAGTTCGAACAGATGCTCTTAAGGAGATGAAGCGAGTTGTCAAACCCGGTCAGGCGTCAGTTTTGATAATGGAGCATGAAGCACCTAAACATCCGATTGTAAGATTTCTGTTCAAGATACGAATGATCCTGGTAGGATCCACTGATGTCAGGGCTCTTCTTGGTGCAGGTCTTGAACCCTTCAAAAAAATTTTTTCAAAGGTTCATTTGTTGCACACCCCATCAGGAAAAAGCAGATTACTGCGTTGCATAAAATGATTTTTTGGCAGATGTTTGGTCTTTGATTAGAGTGGTATATTATCTAACAGATGTTGGTAATCTTCTTCAGCTCTGACTTTATCTGAAGATACGGTCTGTTGCTGGAGGTATTTGTATAACTCTTCAATATCAGATTCAATTTTATTCACTAACTGTAAAAATTGATCATCGGCATCTAATCCATCTTCGACAACTAAAAATTTTTCTTTCATTACAGCTAAATCTTCTTGCATATGGATCAAAATAATCTGCCATGAATATAAATTTGTTTTTATCATATTAAGTCTCCTTAATTGAAAGCATCCATCAAGTTTTTTATATTGCAGAAAGTATGCCGATAGCCGTCAAACTGTATAGATGTTGTAATTACCTATAGGTGCTTAGAGGGATGTATTGAATTATATGCTATGTTAGTAGGGACAAATAGTGAACTAAAGTTTAAAGTGAGCCCCGTTGTTGCAAAACTATTCATAAGGCACCATCCTCAGTTACTGATAAATTGTGCATGCGGGCCATTTTGCTATGTGATTTATGGTCGCGGTAGGAATGCGAGTTACCTCGCACCCCCCGAACAGATCCCAGCGAGCGGAACTACCGCACTGGGCTCCTACCTCGGGTAGTGACGTACAGACTCAAATCAGGATATGAGTGACATATGCGCGGTCGTGGCAGCCAGCGATTAATGAGTCGGCTCATTCGTTTCCAGTTAAGCCGATGGCGTTGGCTGCGACGAAGCAGCGCCTTATGCCACATGCGACCCAATTGGAAATAAAATGAATGCAGTTTCCGACTGTTGCCTGGAACACCATAGTATCGATAATGACCAAGCAACACCACACGCAACCATTCCGCCACAACCGGTACAGGGTTATGCAGACGCCGTTTGAGTTCTATTTTAAGCTCCTTAAGTTTGGCCCGCATCCGCTTGCCAATGGTGTGTCGGAGCACCATAAACTTTCCGTTCTCAGTCTTACCGCATATATGAGTAAAACCAAGAAAATCGAACGTCTGTGGTTTTCCTTTACCATGGCGTTTACGATTGGCGGCCGCAAACCGGCCGAACTCAATCAGCCGTGTCTTGTCCTTATGAAGCTGCAGGTTAAACTTCAGAAAACGTTGCCGAAGATCAGCCAAGAACCTTTCAGCGTCCCTGCGGTACTGAAAGCCAACCACAAAATCATCACAAAACCTGACGATGATAACATCACCCTCGGCATGCTGCGACCTCCACTGATCAGCCCACAGATCAAACACATAATGCAGATAGACGTTTGCCAGCAAGGGACTGACACTGCCCCCCTGGGGTACGCCTCCCTCCTTATGCGTCACCGCCCCCTGTTCAAGCACACCGGCGTTGAGCCACTTTTTGATGTGCCTCACAACGCGCTTGTCCGCAATGCGGTGCTCGATGAACTTCATCAGCCACCCGTGGTCGATGGCATCAAAGTACCCTCGAATGTCTGCATCCAGCACCCAGCTTACCTTTCTCGTCATGATGGCCCCATACAGGGCGTTGAGCGCATCATGCGCACTGCGCCCAGGACGAAATCCATACGAGAAACCGACAAAGTCCTGCTCATAGATCGCCTCCATCACCTCCACCGTAGCGCGTTGGACTATCTTATCCTCCAGCACCGTGATGCCCAATGGTCGCTGGCGACCATCGGCTTTGGGGATGTACGCTCCTCTCACCGGCCTTGCCCGGTACGCTCCGCGCTGCAGCTTGCTGCTGAGATCCTGAAGGTTGGCCTCCAAATTCTCGCTGTAATGCCGCCACGTCTCACCGTCCACCCCCGGCGCAGCATTGCGCTTGAGGCTGAAGTAAGCCTTGCGAAGCTGTTCAGTGTTATAGACGTGATGCCAGAGCGTGGTAAACCGCAGCTGTTTATCCCGACTTGCTGCCTGTCGTATCCGTTCCATCGCATTTGGCAAGTTGACCGAGTCAGCCTTCACGACCGCTCCTTTTCTGGTACTGCGCACAGTACTTGTTTTGTTGGAACAGATTCTCCTTGGTCAGGCCCCTTCCCTCCACCGTCTCCGCCGGCAGGAATCGCACCTGCTTTTGTTCGACGGCTTCTTCGGTGTCTATGGGCCTGTCCGACTTCCTGTGTCCGTTCATCGCTGTCGTGCTCCCTGGGGATTCACAGCGCGGACCGCATCGCCATCGGCTACGGCCAGACTCAGGATCTCCCGGTTCCCGCGCGGAAAGTTTCCGTACGTGCACAGGGTCTACGACCACGCGAGGCCGAAACACCTCTTGCGATAGCGATGTGTTCCGTGTTGCCTTCCGAGCAAGTTGACACCGTCGGCACCTCGAAGCAAACCCCCTTTCGCGGCTCAATACCTGGCCCGCACTTTCCCCTGTCAACGCTTCGCGCTCCCCCTTACGGTGGTACACGCATGACTCGGGGCCAATGTGACTCGCTACGTCTTCATCGTATGAAACTTTCATTCACTACTTTCCGCCGGTTTTACCGGCGCACCAACTACGGGGTGAGCTTAAATGAACTAAAGTTAAGGAATTTTATCTATTTTTAAAATGAAAGAGCGAAGCGATACCTTTGGGTTTTTATTTCAACTGCCTCGAAGAGGCCACTTTTTCCGGGCTTAGTCTCGGAAAAAGCCTAGTTATCTTTTATCAGTTTTTTGGCTGGTTTTGATAACATAAATCGTTTAGAAATTTTTCGAAATATTTTAAAATTTTTTTATCTGGTTATATACAAAGGCTAAGTTGCATTTAAATAGGCGTTGAAGGTAAGTCGATTCGCAGCAGTATGACTGTTTGAGTGCATTAGGGGGCATTGCATCGAACAGCAGGAATATGCTGCGATAAATCGTAACGATTTGTTATTGAACCCTGTTTTGTTTCAATCGGTGCGCTGTTCGGTGTTACACCCCCTTATGCGCGAGTTTCATAGGCCTGCGAAGCGGGTTACCTTTACCGCCCAATCGATTTCATTTGGGTTTTGTTTATAACCAAATTATTCTATTATATTTTTAACCAGAATGTGAATACAATATCCAACGATAAAAGACCCAAGGAGCGTGAATAGCGTCAATATCGATACATATACCCAACCAAAATATGATATCATAACCGGAAGAAGAAATGGCTTGATTGCCCTGTTGCAAAGAAAAATGGCTATCAAATCCTTTGAAGCGCCTTTCTCTTTGAGTTCTTTAAGCAACGGATACCAGGCATAAACGGGTCCCACAGAGATAATGCCCGCCGAAGCAGAGATGAATTTGCCTTTTATTCCAGATTCCTTTCCAATAAACCTTACAATATCTGCCGGCTTAAGATAAAGATTAAACAACAGCATGAGGATGAAAACTACACCCAGAGGTACGCACAATCTGATAAATACCTGGCTGCTGCTTTTAAGCGCCACAAGCGCTTTTTCAGGTGTGATAATCAATAGAAGTATGTATAAGGTTAAAATAATCCCCGGAAAAAATATCGCTCGGTTAATTTGTCCTTTTATTGTAATCACTTCATCTTTGCCCTTTGCTCTGTTTACCCTACCATACTCTTGAGAATAATAACCGTAAACATGGCAATAACCATTGACAAGATAAAAGATAAACCATTTCGCATAAGAGCAAATCCCTTGCCTAGCGCTGCCATCTCAGCCGGCAACTGTATTGCACCGACAGTCACCCATGAAATGATGAAAGCAGTTACAGCGTACAGGCTGACCCCGTTATTCAGCAACTCCCCTCCAATGACATAACTATTGACGGGATTTCCAGCAAAAATACTGCCGCAGGATGCCCCCAATAGAAGATCTTTGAAACTGTTTCTTGAGAAAATAGACATAAGCATATCCTTTGATGCAAATGCGTTAAACAACCCGATAAGCAGCACAACTCCTGTGAGGATAGGAAGGATGTTTACAATCTGATTTTTTGAGCGCTGCAACGCATGAACCATGGAAATCCTGTAGATTCGGAGGCTTTGGCGATAAGATTCTTCATCCCTTGTCTTGTGGTTTTGATAAAGCCCGTTCTCACAATCCTTAACAACTTGCCCCACAGTGCCGATGACTCCGGTTATAACTTCGATACCATTGGATAAAAGGTACTTCTTTGCAATGGGACTGCAATATCCAGTTAGCACAGCATCGACTTTCTTGCTAATTGCAAGCACTACTACCTGCATGCTGCTTCCACCTGGGCCTGGACCGATCGGGTTTGGTACCGCTTCGATTTTTATCGATTCTAAATCTATAATCAAAACGTATTTCGACATGCCCATTTTATTGCTCACATTAGCTTCTAAACCAGGTCCATCTGCTGAAATCGCAAGTTTCATCAAATGTGTCTCCTTTTTGATCGTACAGAACAAAGAGGATTTACCGGATGGGCGCAATCTGTGCAGCTTTCAGAATTCTCCAGTTTGTATTTTCTATCTATCTGCTCTTCTCGGCAACAAGGGGGGGGCTGCCATAATTACCGGGATTTTAGTTAATTTTTCAATTCTTTCCGAGCTCGTAAGCGTGCTTGCAGTTTTGTGAATTGATCCATATCTGTATGTGGTAAAAACAGCGCTGCTACATAATGATCCATATAGGAAGGTGTTTCCGAGAGCTCGAAATTGGTCATTTTCTTAGTAACTTCCACCACATCTTTCCGGATACGATTGGTCAACGAACTCATTCTGGCTCCCATCAACGAGCCGTTACCGATAAATGTTACTTTTTCGGGGTCGATTTCCGGCAGAAGTCCGATGGTCATGGCCTTTTCCAAATCCACATAGCTGCCAAAGCCCCCGGCCATGATGATCCGATCTATATCCTGAAAGCTTAAGCCCACTTCTTCCAGAAGCGTCATACAGCCGCTGTACATAGCGCCCTTGGCTCGAATGAGGTTTTCAATATCCGGCTCTGTAAGTACGACATCTCTATCAATCTGGCTCTCCTCTGCCCAGGCCAACACATATTCGTATATGCCATCTACTTCGCGAATTCGCTCAGTATCCAGATTGCGGTTGAACTTGCCGCGATTATCAATAATTCCCATTTCAAACATGGTCGCAACAGCGGTAATCAGACCGGAGCCGCAAATACCTTTTGGTCGGACGTTGCCGATGGTGATGTTCATCGGTTCAAGTGTCAGTGGATCGATGGAAAAATCCTCGATTGCCCCTTCCATTGCACGCATGCCCAGTTTTATTCCTCCCCCTTCAAAGGCAGGCCCGGCCGAACAGGCTGCACACGCCAGCCAATCCCTGTTTCCGATCACGATCTCTGCATTGGTTCCAATATCCATGTAAAGGGTCAACTCCTCTGTCCGGTACATGCCGGAGCCCATCACACCGGCCACAATATCGCCCCCCACATAGCTGGACACAGCAGGGTAAACAAGAGCCGTGACATGATCACCCAGTTCCATTCCCAGATCCGCCGCCCGGAAAGGTGGATACAGTGTGGCTGCCGGCACATAAGGAGAGCGTCGAAGGTACCGAGGGTCTATGTTCAGCATCAACTGGGTCATGGTGGTATTTCCCGCAAGGGTTATGGTTGAGATTTCATCCGGGTCGATTCCAGCCTTTTTGATAATTCGCTTAAGGATCCTGTTGATCGTCTCTATGACCACTTCATGTAACTTGTTGAGCCCCCCGGGTTTTTCCGCAAAAACGATCCGGCTGATGACATCTTCTCCGTAACTGATCTGCCCGTTAAAATCCCCATACTGACTTAATATCGATCCGGTTTTTAAATCGATAACCTCTCCGTAAACGGTGGTAGTACCAACGTCCATCGCGATGGCATAGTTCCTGTCGGTTGTATCGCCCGGCTGAACATTGATAATGCGGGTTTTGCCGATATCCCGAACAGGCCGCGCAAGGGTGGCTGTTACCTTAAAGTCTTTTTCCCTCATAACCGAGGGGATCTTTCGAATCACCGACAGATCGACCTCAAGCCGATGCTCATCGTGCTTCAATTTCAAATAACTCACCAGGCGGGTTACATCCGGCAGATTGTCCTGTACGGTGGGTTCGGGCAGTTCAAGGTACCGCTTTTCCACCGGGGGTACGAAAAGTCCTTTTTCCTTGAGTTCTTCAAGATTGATGTGACGAATTCGAGCAGTTTTCCGGGGCGTGGTCTGAAGATTTAGCACTTTTGAATCTATGGAAGACTCTACTGGAATCCGCACGACAAGATCGCTTACAACACGTGACAAACAGGCCTGACGATATCCTTTTTGCCAATCCTCCCTGCTCAACTTTTCGGTAACCCCTCCCTGCACTGTTCCTTCTTCAACAATGACCCGACATTTTCCACATACACCTTCGCCACCACAGGAGGCATTAATGTGGACTCCTGCCTCAATGGCAGCCCGAAGGAGCGTTTCTCCATCCCGTACGGTTATTTTTTTGTTATTTGGAAGAAACAAAACTTCATGCATGCTGCTGTCTGATTTCATTTTTTATCCTACGGCTCAGTTCATCCTTTTCTTGTAAAAAACCTGCCCTTCGTACTCCGCTTGGGCAATCCGATTTTCAGCGATTAGCTTTTCCACGATTTCCCAATTGGCTCCTGCCTGAGTTAGAAGTCTATCCACGGCGTCCTTTCTTAATGGGTGAACGGCCGTTATGCTCAACAAATCCTTCTCGATGTCATCCGTTGAAGTGAAACGATTTCCCTCATAATCAGTCATACATTCCATCTGATGGATAAACTCATGGAAGATTTTATAAGCGCGATCGATAACATCTCTGTCAGGTGGCCTCACCCACTTCAACGCAGGGGGTCTTGTGGGAATTGACAAATATGCTTTGGCCGGTTGAAGTTCGACTAAGAAATCAGCGATCTGCCTAATTTGCCTGTCATTGTCGTTAACGTGTCGAACCAGCATCATCTCCGTAATAAGCTTTCCTTTATATTCCTTTGCAAACTTAAGACTCGCATCTAATATTTCAGGCAGATGTAACGATTTGATGGGTCGATTCATCCGATGCCACGTTTCAGGAAATGCCGAATCGATCTTCAATGAAATCAGGTCTGCTTTAAACAAATCTTCTCTTACATCCTGCCGGCATATAAGGGAATTGTTGCTGATTACTGCGATTTTGATTCCCAACGGTTTCAACAGATCGATCTCTCGACCGAGATTGATGTCCAGGGTCGGTTCTCCATCCGGAACAAAGGTAAGATAGTCTATGGATTCTCCAGCCCCTTTGAGTCTTTCAACTTTTTCCTGAACAGCCCGTTTAATCTTCTCTGGTCTATAAAAAGAACGCCGCGCTAGCTGCATGTCAATCGTGCGCCCTACCTGGCAATAGATACAAGAATAGGTGCATACCTTGGGTGGGATATTGTTGATCCCAAGGCTTCGTCCTAAACGTCTGGAAGGCACTGGGCCAAAAGCGATTGAAAAATCCACCTGATCAAACTTCCGTCACGGTGATGGCATCTTGCTCGCAGACTTCAAGACAGCTTTCACAGCCCTCGCACTGCTCTACATTTACCGGTACCGACTTTTCATCCTCCAACTCATAAACTTCTTCTGGACAGATTTCTACGCATTCTCCGCAACCCGTGCACTTTTCCGGATCCACTTTAATTTCATACATGAGGGAATAGTCTCCTTTCTCAGTTTTCTGATCTTGACGTGATCCACAATCTTCATGCTTACGGTTTTTGCTTCGCATTGCAATAGGGCGAGTCTTAAGACTCGCCCTATTGCCACTTTTTGAGGTCTACTTAAATGCCTGAAATCCTCTGAAGGGCTTAAGGAAGTCCTATTCGGAAGATTCTTTTTCCAGTTCCTCGATACGCTTGTTTATCTCATCAAGGTCATTTTTCATGGCTTCCGCTTCGGCCTTGAGCATATCGACTTCTTTTGAAGAATCCAGCGAATAAGGCATACCGTAACCCGGAGCATAATCTATTCCCAATCCATAACCGGGACCAAAGCCTCTTCGGAAACCCCGCCCTCGATA
Organism: Deltaproteobacteria bacterium; assembly: GCA_019309565.1. Classification (GTDB taxonomy): domain Bacteria; phylum Desulfobacterota; class Desulfobacteria; order Desulfobacterales; family SURF-15; genus JAFDFZ01. The sequence continues at coordinate 46,219 of JAFDFZ010000017.1, read as the reverse complement.
ACCTCGGCTGTAACCAAATCGCCGTCCATATAGAGGCCTGTATCCCGCCCAGGCGGGGTTACAATATCCACGACCACCTCCTGTCATTGGGCCTTCGCCCCTGGGACCTGTTCCATCAAATCCTGGCATAACAAACACCTCCTTTCAAAATCCACCACCCCACCTACGGCGGTGTCTATCTTTTCCTCGGGGTGGCATCTCAAAATCGTCACCCGCATTTTTAACAGTTTGTACCCATAACCAGAACAGCCTCGAAGCTCAAATCTCTTAAGCAAATCTGCATTCTTACTATCTAAGCACTATAGTCCTTAGTTATGATCATACGCCTATAATATAATTATTATTTTGTATTATTCAATAATTATTTATCATTTTATGCTATTTATATTGAGATTTAATCCTATCTGAAGGATACGATGAATTCTGATTGATATATAATCTTAACACCGTTGTTTAAAAACAACTCAAAAGGAGCTGGCGTCAGGCACTGATAAATCATGCATGCAGGTCGTTTTACTATGTGATTTATGCAATTGCGGGGGTAATTTAAGACACGCCGAAACCTGTTTATCATTTTTCAATTTTTCAGGATGTAAGGTAATAGCGCCCTGTGGACATTGTGCGACGCAATGGCCACAGCCTGTACAATGTTTCGGATCCACCTCGGCCACCTCCTTTATGGAAATGGCTCCAACAGGACAAACATCCCGACAGGTTCCACAACCGATACAACTATCTTGATCCACAAATGCTATTAAAGCGGATGAAGGAAAGCCCCGCTCAATGTCTTTTAACCTTATATTCAGATAGCAAAGCCTAGCTTCAATTGCTCTGACCTTGGTCTTGAGTTTCTCAATCTCATTTTTCCTTGTCGTTTTTGACCTGTTCATTGGCTTTCAGATCCTCATACATTCTCTTCGATGGAAACCGTTACACTTCCTCCTTTATTGAATTTTTCCTCTTTCAATTTCCTGTAATAGGATTTATACAGGTTAATCGCTGCCAGAGGATTGTGCCCCGTTACCCTGTCCTTTGCAACCAGTACAGTACATAATGCATCAGAATACCGCATAAACAAAGAATCATGCCCAACGCATAATCCGAATACAATATTGAATTCCGTGTTTACAGCATTCAGAACCTTTGCCTGAGCGATGGGGCTGCACATGGCCTCATACTCTCCGGGGTTTACTTTTTGTTCTTCTTTAATTTTAAGAAATTCCTTGGCTGTTCTTCCAACAGCACAGACCACGGAGGCCAGCTCAAAACCCTGTTCTTTCAATATCTCAGATAAAATCTTTGCCTCATGTTTTAGACCTCCGCAAAAAGCAAGCCCCAGTCTTTGAAAACCCATCTTGTGTGCAAATTCGATGGTTTCCTGAACCCTGGGTTTTATGGCATATCGAACATGAGGGTTGCTCTTTTCTTTGTTTACATAACATTCTCCCTCTTGAATGGTTGCATTGACGGCAAAATCTCTTATTTCAAGCCTGTCATATTCTAAACGTGAGGCTTGGACCACGTCACTAAAATTGATCGTCGGGCAATAGACCGGTCCGTTTCCGTCTTCGTGTCGGCATATTGTTTTTTCGATTTTACATTCAGCACATCGGGGGATTTTTTCTGTCTCCTGATCCATTTTTCCTCCTTACAGATGGTTGAAATATTCGGATGGATCTGCTTCTGCTTATATGAAACTATGTTGGGCTGTTCATCGTTTCTCCCCCATACCTCCTCTAGGCCCCATACCTCGTCCCATACCGGAGCCTCGTCTTATACCATAAGGAGCAGAGACAGTGGCCTCGCTTGATATTTTTAGCTTACCTTCTTTGTAACCCTCTATTGCCTTTCTTACGGTGCCAGTTTGGCCGGTTACCACTTTAATACCGGCAGCAGAAAGCGTACTCATTGCATTCGGCCCGATGTTTCCTGTTATTACAACCCTGGCACCTTTAGAGGCCACAAATTGCGCAGATTGAATCCCGGCACCTCCCCCCAGCCTCATGCTCTCGTTTTCAAAAGCCTCAAAACTCATATCGTCCGTATCAACTACTATAAAATAAGGGCATCGCCCGAAACGCTGATCGATCTCAGCATTCAAGTCCTTTTCTGTTGCGCTGACTGCCACTTTCATTCTGAAAACCTCCTTTCTTTGTATGAATCATCACTGATGTTCCTGTTCACAGTCATACGGGCTGCATAGTATAGTTTAAGTTTTTTTGGCTCGCTATAAGACCTGCCTGTCCTCCTTGTCAGTGAGAAAGCATGATTTGTGCCATAAGGAGTTGCCTAAAATAATTCACGTGATTTTAGATAGTTGATACTTCTTACGACGATTTAATCGAAAGCATGATATATAAAAATTGAAAAACCTCGAAATTTCTTTTCGCAAAATTTCTAATGCCAGCCATCCAAAAATCCCAGGTGAAACCGATTCAACACTAAAAGCAATTTGGCTTTTTAAGATAACCAGATGATGTTATGTTATTCTTAGCTTTTTCCTGCGGTAACGAAAGGTGTGATGATTTATGTTGAGGAGTTTGGCTGCCTTGCTTTCATTCCCTTTAGCCATGCGAAGTGCTGCCTGAATATAATATTTTTCCAGGGATTCCTGAGCCTTGGAAAGATCGATGCCGGTTTCAGACAGAGGAGGAAAAACGAATTCATCTTTTACCGGCTGGAAGGTGTCATTTACAGGAGATTCTGTCAGGCCCAGGTCTTCGAACTGCAGAATCGGGCCCTTACCAACCAGAACCCCTCTTTCCATAATGTTTTTTAATTCACGAACATTCCCCGTCCAATTGTGAATCTCAAGGGCTCTCTGCGCTTGAGAAGAAATTCCAGTAAATTCTTTACCAAATTTTTGGCTGAACTCATACAAGAAGTGCTTTGCAAGGGCTAGAATATCATCAGGGCGCTCATTCAGCGTTGGTACTTGAACCTTAATAACGCTTAATCGAAAGAAAAGGTCTTTTCGAAATTGGCCCTCTTCCATCATACGATCTAGATTTTTATTTGTTGCAGAAACTACCCTTGTTTTAACATGAATTTTTTTTGTCCCTCCCACCCGATAGAACTCCCCTTCTTCAAGAAATCTTAGCAGCTTTGCCTGTGCTTCAAAACTCAAGTCGCCTATCTCATCAAGAAAAAGAGTTCCGTTCGCCGCTTCCTCTATTAAGCCCTTTTTGCCAGATGTACTTGCACCGCTAAAGGCTCCCTTTTCATAACCAAAAAGCTCACTTTCAATAAGATCTTTCGGGATGGCAGCACAGTTCACCGTCATTAAAGGCCCTTTAAAATTGGGACTTCTGTAATGGATGGCACTGGCAAGCAACTCTTTGCCAGTACCGGTTTCCCCCATGATCAGGATCGGTGTATCCGGGCTCTTTGCCACCGTGTCTATAAATTCCATTACATTCTGAATGGCGTTACTCTCGGCTATAAAGCATGGCAGGTTTTCCTTAAGGTATTTCTCTTGAAGGATTTGAACTTCCTTTCTTAACCTGATGGTCTGAAAAGCATTTCGGATGGTAACTTCCAGGCCCTCCATATGGATGGGCTTAACCACATAATCATATGCACCTGATTTCATGGCAGAAATTACAGTATTGATGTCTTCATAAGCGGTAATCATTATGATGAGAATATGCGGGTAAAGACGCTTAATTTCCTTAAGCGCTTCAATTCCGCTCATACCGGGCAGTCCGATATCGAGCAGAACAAGATCCGGGGGTTTTTTCTCAATGGCTTTAAGTGCAGACTCGGCAGTAATGAAAGCCCTCATCCGGTAATCTGATTCAAGCGCCATGGTAATGCCTTCCCGGATGGTTTGTTCATCATCAACAACATATATGGTATAGGTAATCATTGCGGTATGTTCCTTTTTGATCAGTAATTCTCGGTGAACAATAAAACACCTTTAATTTCAACGGATAAGCAGATTTTTACGCGCTCAAAACTCGTACAAAAGTGATCCTAAAACTGAGCCTGGCCATGGCTTCAAGAATGGATTTATCGTTACTCAAGTTTCGCACCCCCCTATTTCTATGAAATGCCTTAGTGTGATGGCGTCGAATGAAATTTTTAAAGGCAAAATACACTTTACCATCCTTCGATGACGGCACAATGGGAGTCAACAAAGCGGTTAAACCAGAGCTATCAAGATCTTCCGCTACTTAGCGCTACTTCCCATGTGCCTTAAGCTCGATGTTTCCGATTGGATGGCCGCCTAAGAGCTTCGGTGTAATTATTTTGCCTTTAAAAATTTTATTCGACTTAACTCCATTGGCAACTTTACGATGCTTCAAACAGTTGAGCGCTTCAAAATCCAATCACCCGGCTCCATAGAAAATTCACCGAGAATTGCTGCTTTTTGATTGAAGATCCCGCAGCCCGGATAAGCAGGATCTTCAATCTCCAAAGGGGTGCTCAAAGCGCAATTCAATAGGGCTCACCGTTTTGGTTCAAGCAACCGAACAAAAGGGCTTAAATTAGTGCCCATCCACATGCACGAAATTCACCAGATAGGTTAGTTTCGCTAGCCGAGCCACCTCCAGCATATCCTCCCAGATGGGATTGCCATCCATCTTGCCCTGCACCGTATTCGGGTCTCGAATAAGAACATGGTTCTTGCGCAGGGTGTCTCTGCCGGAGACGCCAGGAAGCAAAATCTTAGGCCCCCCCCCACTGTATCCGGCAAAATAGTGAGGATTGACGGTACCAATAACCACCGTGATGTCTGCCTCCGCTACTGTGCGATTGAGCCAAACCGGTGTACCCCGGCTTGTCGTACCGATGTGTACCAGATTATCCCTATTGTCGGCGTAGTGCACGCTTACCCGAACACGATCCACCACTTCATCTCCCAGCTTGGCAATGATTTCTTCCCGGCTCGGCGATCGGTGGGTGCCTCATCCGATCACGATTTCCACATTTTCATCGGGGATTCCCAGGGCATTCAACTCCCCCAGCACTGGAAGCACCACGTTGCCGACAGGTGATGGACGGGTCTGGTCCTCGCTGATGATGACAACCTTCATGCCAGAGAATGCCAACTGTGCTAAGGGTTTTGCGTTTATGGGATTCCGAACTCCCCTTACAACCTCCTCAGAAAAATGTTATCAAGCTCGGAAACGGCTCTGGGCTCTGCCTTAACCAGCAGGCTCCAGTTCCCAGGAAGTTTGAATTCAATTTCTTTTCCGTCATAATAAGCTTTACCTTTGTTTCCATTAAGAGACATTTTTCCTCCTCATACGGATTGAACCATTAGAACCGCCCTTCGCCAATTGAAATCATCCGAAAGGACCAATTCATCAAAATTATACTTGTTTTGTTTCTCTCCGACAATATTTTATAAAAATCAACAGGGATATTTTGCTTTGAAAAAGCGCCCATTAGCCTCAACATGTACCTGACCATTCTGCATAATCCGAGTTTCCAACAAGAACAGAACTCTTCGGGCAATAGATACGATTCGAGTCTGTAAAACACATGGTGTGTTGATCATCACCGGTCTTCTGTAACGGATGGAGAGATCAGTGGTGTAGGTGATAAAACCGTGTCCCATGCAACATTGTACCATTGAAGCATCGATTACCGCGGAAATGATTCCCCCATGGACGATACCCTGGTAGCCCTGATGTTCAGTGGAACAAATAAATTCTCCCATCAGAGTACCATCCTTAGAGAAGCTGAAACGAAGATTGCCCACAGGTGAGTTGCGCTGAAAAAAACATTCTGAATGATGAGCTTCCTTAAGCTTCTTCAGGGTGAGATCATAGTCATTGATGAAGCGAGATGGGCTTAATGGCATAGTCTGTTTCCTCGTTCTTTCACTATTAGATTCTTATATCTGAGTGATCTTCGTTCAGTCTATTTTGCAATTCCTTCTTTGCCTTGGATTTTTTTGGTAAGTTCTAGATTAATCTCCCTTTTGAGAGCGATATCATATTCAAGCTGTTTTTGGACTACCATCATCCTTGAATAGCAAGCCGAACAGGGAACGATCATCTCTGAGAACCCATCGGCTTCGGCAATTCCCAGATTTCTTGCCGGCATGGCAACCGATAGAAAATCATCCACCTTTGTGACCTATGTTGCGCCACAGCAATTCTAATCTTCTATTTCCTCCAGCCTGATATCGATTTGATCAAAAACCTGTCGAATTTGCACATCATAAAGTGCGGACTAGCCACGCAAGGTACATCCAGGATGATATGCGATACCATCAACCTCTTATGAAACGGGTACTTAAGTTTCGCACTCCTAATCCTTTGAAAACCATATAGCCGCCGTTGAATGAAATTTAAGTTTTCTTTGAGCACGAAGTGTGCCATAAAACTGAAAGATATATAAATTAATAACTTCGCATGGTTATGGCAAATTATTATCAAATGATTGTTGCTTGTCAAAGGTACGCTTTAGAAGATTTTCAAATTCTTTTTTCGAAATAATTCGAAATCTTTGATGAATTATGCATTAAAACTGATTCTTCGAAAACTGAAAATATTGAGGCAGTTTTTCAAGAATGGATTCCTTTGTTTTGCATGATGAATCATCGTCAAAACAGAAGAGAGGGGATTTGTAAACAAATGAATCAGTGAGGGTATCAAAAAACTACAATCAATTAACAATTTGATATTAGTACAATTTCTATACGTTTTCCTGTTAATCCTTTCCGGAATTGTTGCATCTTTAATCTTTTTTTCAATCGCTCTTCCCAGTAAGGTTTCCAAGGTTATTAAAAAATAATAACTAATTCAAGTAGATATATTGAATATCGCTTTTGGTACCAACATTGCAATCAAGGGAAGATAGGTTGAACAAAAAATCCAAAAAGCATCAAAAAGGAGGGGACCAAAATGACAAAAAGCAATATAGGGACCCAGAAAAATCATCCCAAAGTATTTAAAGTCGTAGACAATGAGTGTATCTGGATGAAGGCCGGGATTGTCAATTTTCGGTTGTGTGACAACGCCTATGATTGTAATCATTGCGCTTTTGATAAAGCCATGCAACGTGCAATGAAATCCAAGCACAGGATAAAGGAGACTTCACGGCGAACGGATTGGAGTGAAGCACTCAGAAAGAGGTATACCGGTTCTTCACGACCCTGTCGCCATCTACTGACCGGTCGCATCGATGCACCTAAAATTTGTACATACAATTACGAGTGCTATCATTGTGCATACGATCAGATGCTGGATGATCAGGATCTTACCCTTATCACGGATGCGCCTCATTATAAGCTTGCCGCGGGCTATAAAGTGGCAGATGGATACTACTACCATACAGGTCATAGCTGGGCTCGATTGGAGCACGGAGGATATGTGAGGGTAGGGTTCGATGATTTCCTGGTTCGACTTTTCGGTCGATTTCAAAAGCTGGTACTGCCGCCACTTGGTGCAAAATTAAAACAAGATCAGGTCGGATGGGTGTTCAGCCGGGATGGTCATAAGGCTGGTGTCTTGTCTCCAGTAACCGGCAAAGTCCTTGCTGTCAATCATAACACTCGTGAACATCCCGAGATTGCCCATGAGGATCCTTACAAAGAAGGCTGGCTGTTTATCGTCGAACCAAGCGCTTTAAAGAAAGTACTAAGGCAGCTGTATTTTGGAAAAGAATGTATCCAATGGATGGAAATGGAAGGTCAAAAACTGATGGGGCTTTTGGGGTCGGAATACGAAAAACTGGCGGCAACAGGTGGTGAACCGATCGACGACTTCTATGGTCATTTTCCCGGTATCGGATGGGAAAGTTTGGCAAAAACGTTTCTGAGAGCGGAGGTTCATTAACCATTTTCTGGAACTGTGCGAGTGAAAAAAATCTGTCGACCTTTATTCTGTGTCACCTTATTATTGGTTATGGTTCAGAAAGTTTATGTCACTTCAAATCGGAGGGAGTGCTGCTGCACAGTAGGGACAGAAATATGGAGGAATTTTATCTAAATCCTCAACTAGGCCCGTAAAATGCATGATACAATTACTGTCTTCGCAATGTACCCGATTAAACAGATGGCCCAATTCGTGGAGAGCAACCTTTGCAGCCCGCTCCAGTATACACGGTGAAAGCTTCTTGCGTATGCTCGGCGGGCTGCCAAGCCGATAAAGGGAAACCAGCGCGTGTTTTCCTCCCTGCCGGGCCTCCCCAAACACGTGGGTGAACACCGGAATGAATAAATCCACATCCAACACACCGATTACTTTATCATGATCATGAAAGGGCATGGATTCCAGAGTCGAGAGAATGATACCCGCATCATATTGCAGCCTTCGTAGATCACAGGCATAGGAGGGGTGCTTAAGGGGTGGAAGAATTTCTGTCTTAAGATTTAAGTAACCTGTGATATGAGCTGCTATTACCTTTAGAACATCTCTTGGAATCTTGCCGATAGGGACCAGGCCAATAATTTTAGCAGAAGCTGTCATCAAGGGAGGTTGGCTTCACAGAGGCTTTCGATTTTTTCGCCAGTTTAAACCGTTTGATTTTTTTATGAAGTGTTACTCGATTAATTTCTAAAATTTTTGCAGCCTTGGTGACATTCCAGCCGCATTTTTCCAAAACCGCTTGCACATGCGCTTTTTCCATTTCCTGCAAGGATTGTCCCCTGCCGGAGCCAATGGGTTCCGTTTTTAAAAAAGAGAAATCCTCAACGCCTAAAGTTCGTGATTTGGAAAGAACCACCGCTCTTTCGATCGCATTTTCCAGCTCTCTAACATTACCAGGCCAATCATATTGTTTCAAGAGCATCAAGGCCTCATCTTTTATGTAATCAACATGTCTTGTGGTTTCATGGCTGTATTTTTTAAGGAAATGCGTAGCCAACAACGGGATGTCGTCGACCCTTTTTCGAAGTGGTGGGACATGGATCTGGATAACATTGATTCGATAGAAAAAATCTTCTCGAAAAGTTCCCTCGGAGATCTTTTTTTCCAGGTTCTGACGGGTGGCTGAAATAAGCCGAAAATCCACATCCAGGGGCTGACTGCTTCCAATCCTGCAAATTTTCTTTTCCTCCAGAACACGCAGCAAATCGATCTGCATCTTTGGGCTAATTTCTCCGATTTCATCAAGAAACAACGTTCCTCCCGATACCATTTCCAAAAATCCTTTTCGGGCATGAACGGCTCCCGTAAATGCCCCTTTCTGGTGTCCAAACAGTTCACTTTCCAGAAGAGAATCCGGCATAGCGCCACAGTTGATCGCAATAAACGGATGATTTGCTCGGTTGCTCTTGGCGTGAATGGCTTTTGCAACGAGTTCTTTCCCGGTTCCCGTCTCTCCGGTTATCAGCACCGCCGCATCGGATTGGGCCACTTCCGGAATGATGGCAAATATTTTTTCCATTTCAGCAGATTGACCGATAATGTTATCAAATCGTGTAATTGTGTCCAACCGTCCCTTTAGATAGTGATATTCGGATGCGAGCTTTTTTTGTTGAGAGATTCTTTGCATCACAAGCGACAGCTGCTCCGGCTTAAATGGTTTAAGCAGATAATCGCTGGCTCCCAGCTTCATCGCTTTTACCGCACTTTCAATGGTACCATAGGCGGTGATGATAACCACGAAGGTATCCGGATATTCCCTCTTAACTTTTTCAAGCAGTTCAATACCATCCATACCGGGCATTTTAATGTCCACAAACAACAGTTCAAATGGGTAGGCTTCCAGCTTGTCCAATGCCTCTTGGCCGGAGGATGCTGTTTCCACAACATGGCCGTCTTTTCGAAACCAATGAAAGAGCGACTCGCAAACGATCCTCTCATCGTCAACGATCATGATGCTCATTTTCTCATCCATTACCACCTCGGCTGCCGTGCAAATTTGATAATTGGGCAGGAAAGTCCAAGATGAATGTGGTTCCAACACTGATCCTGCTTTTTACGCTGATGTTTCCCTTATGATTTTTCACCACACCGTACGCGATAGATAATCCTAACCCGGTTCCTTCTCCTTCTTTCTTAGTTGTGAAAAAGGGATCAAAAATATAATTCTGATTTTCAGGGGGGATGCCACAACCCGTGTCTTGAATCTTAATCCGTATTGATTTGTTCTTTCGGTTAAAACGGGAAGACACAGTTAGTTTGCCTCCGTGAGGCATTGCTTCCATGGCATTGAAAATCAAATTCAAGAAGCACTGCTGCAAATGATGGTTATCGCCTTCTACAAGCAGCATTTTGGCGGATAGATCCTTGACGAGTTGGATTCCCTGAAGTTCCATCTTATGGCGGGTCAAGGTGATGACCCCTTCTAATACGTCATTGATATTGATGGTTTTATATTCCATCGTCGATCCCCGGCAGAAGGACAAAAGGCTCGATACAATGTGGCCGCACCGCTCAAGTTCCTTGGACATCAAGGAAATATATTTCTTGAAGCTTTCGATATCATGTTGGCTTAAATTGTCCCCGGCCAGCATCTCTTCAATGAGATGACTAAATGTCAGCATTCCCTGAATCGGGTTATTGATTTGGTGAACACAGCTGGCAGCTAATTTTCCGAGTGATATCATTCTGTCTTCCTGAACCATCCTGTTAAGATCTGCCTTTAATTCTTCGGCCTTTTGAGCCCAATGGGACGAAATCTGCTTGGTTATGTCCCGCCAGATTTCGATAACCTTGATAACGTCTCCATTCAGGTTTTTAACAGGATAGGTCACTAAATCATAGTATGTCGTGTCACTGACTGAAGCAAGGCTTCTATTAATTACATGGGAGGATTCCCCTGTTCGGAGTGTTTCTATCATCGGGCACTGGAAGTCAGGCTTGGCAATTGAGCATGGGACATCTAACCCGTGAATGACCTTATAGCAATATGCACCAATGATTTCTTTTTTTGATTTCTTGACCTCGCCCAGGAAGGCATTGTTTACATCTGCAAGCGTAAAATCCGTATTCAACACCACAATATGTTCATTGGTCTGGTGAATGAGAAAATTGGCTATCATTTTTTCAAGGGCAATTTGCTCTTCCGCCGATTTAAGTCTTTCATTGATTTCAACCAGAGTCGGTAACAATCTACTGATATTGTGTTCCAACACCCCAACGCGTTCCGGTTTATGCTTTATGAGCTCAATTAGGACATTATGGTCGTTTGTCAATTCAATAATACCGTCAAGATGTTTGATCTTGAAAAGGTCCTGAAAATTGTGGGTTGTATAAATTCCCAGGGACTTGGCAACAAGAAGACCTTCGGCTTCGGGATTGATGTCGCAAACACCGGCAAGTTCGATATCAAGGCATGGGAAAGGATTTTTCTTAAAAAGCTCTAAAAACACCTTGCAGGCCCGCCCTCCTCCCACGATGGCTATCTTCAAGGATATTTTTTTAGAGATGTTCTCTGGTACCATAATCGAATCTTTCAACGCATCTGCTTTAAGTATCCCCTTTTTTGTTGAAATACCTGTGCATACACTCATTAGGACCGAGGCTGGGCGAACAAATATTAAGAAGGATTCATTTTCCCTTAATTCTAATATAAGAAAATGGGCTTGCCAACCACATTCTTGATTTTAGGGCGATATTGTTCAATGTCATAGAATTCATTTACATCCACTCGCTTGGAACCACCGGTGATGGTACTTATAGGAATATCTATGTACTTACCTACCTTAAGAGCCACCATACGGCCGATGGTTTTATTGCAGATCAGATCAATCGCCATGCAGGCATAGTTCAATGCTACCATCAAATCCAGAGAATCCGGTGTGCCACTTCGCATCAGATACAAAAGAGGCTGAAAGATGATGTCGATGCCCGTAATTTTCCTGATGGCTTCACCCGTTAAGACACCAATTCCACCAAGCTTGCGATGGCCATATGAATCCTTTTCACCGGAAAGCACCATATCATCGTTTTCCATTGTTGCTCCCTCGCTGATAGTCATCATCGCGTAGTTACTGGGATTGCGTTTGCGATCTTCCTTCAAAAAGGCTGCCAGCCGGTCAATGTTAAAGGGCACCTCAGAGATAATCGCTCGATCCACACCTGCCAGATAGGCTGATATAAGCGATGTTTCTCCACAGTACCGACCGAAAAGTTCGATCACAGCAATTCTTTCATGGGATCCTGTGGCGGTTCGAAGGGCATGGATGAAATTTACACTACGGGTGATGGCTGTAGAAAAACCGATACAGTAATCGGTACCGAACACATCATTGTCCATTGTTTTGGGTATGGCGACTACGGGAAATCCCTCCCGGTGAAGCCGTTCAGCATAAGAAAGGGTATCATCTCCTCCAATAGGAACAATCACATTAATACCCAGTTTATCCATGTTGGAAAGAATGCGTAATGTAAAATCGATCTTTTCATTTTCACCTGAAGAAAATTGATCTTTTAAGAAATCAGGAGCATCTGAGTACTTAACGGCTGCTGGGTTTGTGCGTGAGGTATGAAGAATCGTACCACCGGAGCGGTTTGCTGTCCTCACCATGGGTTTCGTGAGCTCGATAACACTTTTTTCAAAGGTTCCAGGATCATCGTGGTTATAAGAAAGCAGGCCCTTCCATCCCATTCGAATCCCCAAAACTCTTATACCGCTATCGATACCTAAATTGACCAGATTTTTAATACATGCATTTAAGCCCGGAACATCACCGCCGCCTGTCAAAATGCCGATTGTAACCTTTTTTCTATGATTCATAGGATCTCTCCTTTCCGGCATAAGCCGAAATTTTGCTTACTTTGATGAGTCGCGAAATACCCCATCATCTTCGGCATTTTTAAAGTCTGAGGTCACTGTTCTCTTCACAGACAGTTCTTATTTCAAATTCGGGTGGATGCATGATGTGTTTTTTTACTGAGCTCAATTCGATGGTCCTTACAATAGCCCTTTCATATTCTTTCGGGAAACCGCTTGGCAGCATCAAATCAATAACCAGCTTACGGTAAACCTTCTTGTGCTTGTCAAACTCACATACCATCTTCAGCGACATGTCATGAGTTGAAATTCTTCTCGTCTTGCAAAATTCAAGAGCATAAATACCTGCACATGTTGCAATGGATGCAAGAAAAAGTTGGAAGGGTTCAGGAGCTGTACCTTCACCTCCCATCTCAATTGGCTGATCGGTCTTAACAATCATATTCTCTATTCTGGCCGCAACTTTCTTGCCACCCGGAAAAAATACTTCGATCGTCTCATTCACTATGACAGATCCCCTTTCAAGCTTCGTGTTTACCTTAAATGGCTTCTAGTTCCCGACGTGCCGCCATATCCACCAAAATCCTTTCTCTTGCTCTGTCAATACCCAGCGCATGGCGTTTCTTATCGATATGGGCGATTAGTTTATGCGCATGTTTGATTGGATCGGGTTCCAAATCCCACATGCCACCATATAGCTTTTCAAATTCCTCGAACAGGTATTCCTGGAATTCAGGTGCCCCCGATACGGGCAAGGTTACCCCAAATACCGTATACACCCCAGAGGCCACAAAATAATGCCCGATACTAATGGCTTTTTCGCTCATCCATTCCGGCGCGCTGCCTGCAACAGGCAGGTCACTGATATCGTTTCCCAGTCCCCCGGCTTTTACGACTTCGGTGGCTGCCAGGAGAATCCGGCTGTTGTCCACACAGGATCCCATGTGAAGTACCGGAGGTATGCCAACAGCTTCGCAGACCTCTGCCAGTCCGGGACCACAAAAAACACCTGCGGTTTCGGGTGTCAGCAACCCTTCCATGGCACAGGCAATGCCGTTGCACCCGGTGGTTAAAACGATAACATCGTTTTTTATGAGTTCTTTTACCACAGTGATATGCGCATCATTGTGTTTTGTCCGGGCATTGTTGCAGCCTACCACACCGGCAATACCTCTAATGCGGCCGTTGATGATATTATCGTTTAATGGATAATAGGAGCCGCGAAATATTCCGCCCAGGTGGTATTCGATTGCTTCCACACCAAAACCTGCAATCTGAATATGTTTGTATTTCGGAATCATCACCTCGGCACCTCGATTTTCAAAATTGTCGATGGCCAATTTTACGATTCGTTTGGCATCTTCCATGGCATAGTGTTCATCAAATTCGATGTGAATCACATTATCCTGCTCCATCTTCGCGATTGGGTGGGTGGTAATCAATTTGGTGTGAAAACACTTTGCCACATTTGCCAAATTTTGCATGATGCATTGAATATCCACCACCATGGCATCACAGGCCCCGGTAACAATTGCCAGTTCCTGTTGTAAAAATGTGCCACACAGAGGAACGCCATGACGCTGCAAGATTTCATTGGCTGTACAACAGATTCCGGAAAGCTGAATGCCCCTTGCGCCTTTTGATTTGGCATATTCAATCATCTCCTTGCTCTGGACGGCCGCAACAATCATCTCTGAAAGCACCGGTTCATGGCCGTGAATCACGATGTTGACGTGATCTTCTTTCATGACACCTAGATTCGCCTCGGATTGAAGGGGATATGGTGTTCCGAATAGCACATCCTGAAGATCCGTAGCCAGCATGGAGCCCCCCCAGCCGTCAGCAATGGCTGCACGGGTACCCTGTTTGATGAGGTTCTTATAGTCCTGGTCCACTCCGATATGAGTGCGATGCATGATCTCAACGATTTCCCTGTCGATACTTCTGGGGAGCACATCATTTTTATACCATTTTTCATACAGGGCAGCCGGGGCACGTTTTAAATAGCAAAGCTCACCTTCTGGCTTTCCCCATTCCTCGAGCGCCTTTTCAGCCACCTCCAATGCTATTTCATCGATATCACGATCATGCAGCTTGCCATCGATTTCAACGGTTGTGGGAACATCGAAATAAGGTGCAATGGATAAAAGTTTATCAACATCTTTTATTTTGTAAGCATCCGTTTCTTTTCTGGCCGCAGCCAAAAAGACCTCCGCCACACTGCGCCCGTGATCTGAATGAGCTGCCGCACCCCCTGCAATCATTCTGACGAAATTTCGGGCAGCAATGGTGTTGGCCGAAGCACCACAAAGACCTTTTCGCTCATCCTTACCTTCTATTCCCGATTTGGGAAGCGGCAGGCGACACGGCCCCATGCCGCAGTTTTTACAGCATGTGCCCTGGGCGCCGATATTACAGGGTTTCATATTTTCAGCCCTGTCAAAAATCGTCTCGATACCCAGTTTCTGAGCACGTGCGATCATCTCCTGTGTGGCGATGTCAATAGAGGCATCCTCAGGAGCCACCGATTTCTTTCCTTTTGCGAGTTTGGACTCTGCTTCTTCCTTTACTGACCTCTTGTCTTTCGGTTTTGTTTCTGCCGCCATAAGAATTTTCTCCTTTCAAGGGCCTTCCCGTTGTCGCTTTGTAGAAAGGAATCTTCAACAGAGAAGGGCATATTGAGGTAATAATTATGATATCATTCAGTTACATCCATACCATTCATTGCAGCCCTTAGCATGAAGCATGCCATCAAGCTATTTTGCATATAACGCGTGTTCTGTCTTGCGGATGCGTATTTTAAGGAGTCTAAAAATGTACCTTCAGGTAAGTCTGTTTTTGAAAAATTTCGAAAATTGGTTCGAAAAATTTCAAACCCTCCAGTGTCACAAATACCAGAAATCAATCGAAGGCCCTGTTATCCCGGTCTGCCAGCGGAATCTTCGCCTTATTGGGTCACAGCCTATGGCGAAGCCCAATTCGGTTCTGCAAGTTTATGGGAATGCGCGCTCGACTGTTTTGGCTAAATGAATCAAGATTCCACATCCGCCTGCTGCAGTTTGGTGAATTGATGCATTTTAAGTGTTTCAGGCATTCCGATCAGCAATGGCAATCGGATCAGTACATCAAGGCCCATTACAGTCAGAAAAACATACTGCGGTCCAAAGGTGTCCCATATAACACCACCGATAAATGCCGTAACGCAAGCCAACAACAGTCGGCAAAACCTCATGAGACCAATCCACCGTCCCATTTGATCGGCTGGAACGAGTTCAAACGACATCGCCCCTGCCACTGTCGCACATATATAAAAAAATCCCTGTAAAAAACCGGCCGCAACCAGAAACCCAGGCCCAGGGGCCCAGATCAGTAGGATGTTTGACGACCAGAACAGCGGCAGAGCAATGTACAGAACTCTTTTGCGCCCAATCTTATCGGCCAGTCTGCCCATGGGAATCCCCAGCAACAGGGATGTTAACGCACATCCCGTAACCATAAACCCAAGTGTATACTGATCCGCACCCTTGATCTCATATGCAAAAACCTGGCTGAACGGAAAGACCATTCCAAGCGGCAAAGAGCCCACAGATACTATAACGAGCCATCGCTTCAGATGATGCCCCTGGCTCAATACCTGGGCAATATCTTTGAAAAAATTGAATTGAAATTCACTTGGTTTTACCCAGACCCGGTTGGAGAGCTGATAATATAAAAACAAAAATGTGATGATCGTCCCTGCCAGCGCCACAAAAAACAGTGGGCGGATACCACCGACGTTTACTCCTCCAAAGGCTGTCACCAACACCGCACCCAGTATGGGCCCTACAATGCCTAATAGTCCGGCTGCAAGGGTTTCACATATCGTCATGCCAGTCGCCCTATCCTCACTGGCTAGAGAATTCCCACACACCGTTGCACAACCATGCCCGCTGATGGTTTCTCCCAGCCAGTAAGCGGCCATGGCAATGATGATAATGGTCCAGCTTGAAGCAATGCCATAGGTTAGATAGGAAATAATCAAAAAACCAATACCAACAAGATAAATGGTTTTGATGCCGATCCGATCGATGAGCCATCCTACCAGCGGGCTCAACAGTCCGGCAACACCCATACCGGCACTGTTAACAATTCCCAGTTGGGTAGCAGTAGCCCCCAGCGCCACCGTGTAAACGGACTGATAAGGGAAAACTATTTGATAGACGAATCTTGCCATAGAAGAGCGCGCTACGGTAACTTTCCAATCTCGCGGCTGTCTTTTAAAGAAACCAATGCCTTTTGAAACAATGCCCAGAGTACCCCCAACTGCCTGCATCCGCTGTAAACCTCCCTTTTTTCAGTTCAGATCACCGTATGAATTTCGAACTACCGCATAGATCTTTGCCTGATTACACGCCTGTCTTTCACCTAAAGCTCAGAAAAAAGGAAACTTTGAACTCAAACTGCAAGAAAAGTGGCTGTTGTTTTGAATCAAAGTAATAAAGAAAGAGATGCTTCAATGGTAGTTGTTGTAAACGGTTTTTCTATAAAGTCATTAACGCCTAATTGCCTTGCTTCATATGCAATCTCTTTATCTCCGTATGCTGTGATCAGTATCTTTATGGAATTGGGGTATTGCCCTTTGATTCGTCTTAAAAAATCAAGCCCATCCATACCCGGTAACCTGTAATCGACTATAATAATGTCATAGGGTTGATGCTTTAGTATTTCCAACCCCTCTTCTGCAGTCTCAAGCGTATGGATATGGCATCCTTCTGCCTCAAAAAAAATGCTCAAAGAATCTCTTATCCATTCATCATCATCAATCAACAACATCTTCTTTTCTCTAAGTTTGCTGTAAATATCCACGCTGAAATTTCCTGTGTGCCTAAATCTCGGGGCTGTGTAGGATACGGATCGAATATCGAATTTCAATAGCATCAATCGTGCCATCAAGCAAAAGTATGAATAAATATTAATATTTCAATTGGTTGTTGGGTTTTTGAATAATAATTTCCTGTGCCGGTGAATATTACTTAGAAAAATTCCGAAATCATTATTCGAAAAATCTCAAAATCAAACCACCCAGGGTATCGCCGGTCTGTCTCCCTAATTTCTGATACCTGATCCCTTTATCGGTATTTCGATTCGAAACTGGGCGCCGCCCCATTTGCTGGCAGTCACTGATATGGAGCCACCGTGATCGGCAATAATTCTCTGGCTTAGGCTCAGGCCAATTCCTGCGCCCCCGGTCTTCGTCGTATAAAATGGGTCAAATATCTTATCTTTGATATCCAGCGAAACACCTGGTCCCGAATCGGAAACAGTAAGAAAAATGCGGTTCTTCCGGTAGAATGATTCCACCAATATTCTTTTGTCTTTTTCCATACGCTTCATGGCTTCAGCTGCATTGGTTATCAGATTTAAAACCACCTCTTCGATCATATGGGGATCTATGTTACATTTCGGCAGGTCGGCAGTCAGTTTTTTTTCGATCTTTATGCCGCTTTTTCGCATGGTTACTGAGGAAAGACTGATCGCTTCTTCAACAGGTTTGTTAATGTCTGTCCAGACGAATTTCGGCTCCCCCGGCTTTGCAAAATCCATCACCCGTTTGATAACCGATTCAATTTTAAAAGAAGCGGATTTAAGATGATCAAGTATGCCTCTTACCTTTTGCGGGCATTGTTCTTTTTCAAATATTTTTTCCAGTGTATTCAAATAAATATTGATGCCTGAGAGCGGATTTCTTATCTCGTGGGCTATGCCTGCGGCCACACGTCCGAGAGAAATCATTTTGTCCTGAACTCTCAACAGGTTTTCGAGTTGCCTGATTCGAGTTACGTCCATAACATTTACTAATATCGCTTTTTTCCCATGATACTCGATGGCACTCGCCCTGCAGTTGACCCAAACAAGCTTTTGGTTTCCGGATAAATTTGTTTTAGGATAAAACCTGAAATCAGTCTCAAAAACTTGAGATTTTCCGGATGTAATATCCTGATACAACCGTTTAACCTTTTCAATATCATCAGGATGAATGCCTTCAAGAGAGGCAAGGATCGTCTGCCGGGGTAGTGGACCAAAAAGTCTTTCTTGTTCTGGATTCTGATAGACAATTCTGTCTGCCTGTATAATAGAGATACCGGTCAAAGAATTTTCAACCAGATTCCGAAACCGATGTTCGCTTTCTTGAAATGCCTCTTCCGCCCACTTTCGTCTTTTTTCTTTTTCTATTTTATCAATCCCTCGAACAATATCATTTCCAATCTCCTGTACCAGTTCCTGTTCTTCTTTATCTGTTATAAATTTTTTTGGAATTGATATGGTTAATATACCGTAGATGTGTTGATCATACTCCAAACGCACCGTAATCGCTCCCCTGCCTGAATAAGCTTCAGATAAAGGGCAGTTACGGCAGGCCGATGGCGGATCTCTGGTTATTACCACACCCGGCTGGGATAGTGCTTTCCGGATACAATCTGTTAAATCGCCCCTTGTGAGACTTTGCACCATGGAGGTGTATTTTTCGCCCACTCCGGCTTCGGCAGATGCGGTGAATTTTCCGGATTCATCCAAAAGCGCAATCCATGCATTATGGTATCCTCGATTTGCCACAAGGATGTCACATATTCCCTGAATTAGTTTTTGAAGATCTCTTTCTTTATTTAACAATTGGCTGACACGTCTTACAGTGCGCAGAACCAGGTTAAGATGCTCCAGTTTCCGGTCGTTTTCATCAATTTTATGCCTTCCCATATGGGCCTCCAACTTCTTTACTGAAAGCATATCCCATATAGCAGAATTTCGAAATCTCATTTGATACAAAAAAACTTGTTTTCTTAAAAGCAGTGTATGGCAAAAGGGGGGTTGTTTGTGTTAAGAAAGAAACGCCACAGCGAGTTTTGATCGATTTGAAATTAGATTACTATGTGAAATCTACAGAAATTTATTGTTCTCCGACAATTGCGGTATTTCCGGTTTAAGTTTACCGCCCCTATTGTTTGACGGCGCCTGCAGTCATTCCTTTAACGATATATTTCTGTGCCGCCAGGAAAAAAATCAGGCTTGGCACCACTGCATATATTCCGGCCGCACACATACGGTTCCAGAATGTGACTTCATCACCTACGAAAAAATACAACCCTACGGTAATCGGTTTAAGCTCATCATAATGAGTAAACAGGTACGGTGCGAAAAACTCATTCCACGCCCACATAAAGGCCACTACCGCAATTGCGCCTATACCGGTTGCCGTGACGGGAACAACGATCCTGAAGATTGTTCCGGTTCGCGAACAGCCGTCTACAATTGCCGATTCGATGAGGTCTTTGGGAAAAGAGTCAAAAAAGCCTTTCAACAACCACACCACAAGAGGATAGTTCAAATAAATGAGATAAAGAATAATTCCTGTACGGGTGTTGAGCAGGTTAAGCTTCATTAAAATCAGGTAGTAAGGAAGCAGCATCGCCATGGGGGGGATTGTACGTGTAAACAGAAAGAGTCCAAGAACAATATTACTTCCCCTGTACGGGTACTGGCTCAGGGCAAAAGCCGTAAATGCACCGCCCACGATTACGATCAATGTGGCTGTAACGCATGTGAACATGGAATTTTTCAGGTAGGTGGGTATGGGAGCTTCAAACCAGGCGTTTTTAAAAGCTTCCAGTGTCGGTTTTTCCGGGAAATATGTCGGTGGCGACATGAAGGTTTCCTGGTGTGTTTTAAATGCGGAAAGCGTCATCCATATAAAAGGCGAGATCATGAATATGGTAAAAGCGATCATTATGACATAGGGTGTCGCCCTGTGGTCGATTATTTTAAGCAGCATTTTGCGCATTTATTTCTTAATCCTTTTTTAGTGTATTGTATATAAACGCAGCTCCTATAATAAAGGTCATTAATATCAGAATCACACTGATAGCAGCAGCTTTTCCGAAGTCCAGGATCTCATAAATGTGATCGAAAAGATATGTACCAAGCACATAGGTACACTTTCCGATACCGCCTCCCGGTGTCATCGAATAGATGACGTCTATGGTGCGAAAAGAGAACATGAACATTATCAGGGTGCCCACCATGATAGGTCGTCTGGCAAGGGGCAGGGTGATATAAAAAAAGGTGTTGATGGAGTCGGCGCCGTCCACTTCGGACGCATCGTAGAGCTCCTGCAGAATGCCCTGAAAAGCTGCCAGTGTTACTATTGTAAGAAAGGGTATCCTGCGCCAGGCATCGGCGATAATAACCCCGATCATCGAAGATGTCGGGCTTTTATAGATATTCAGTGCTTCATCTCTAATGCCTAATTTCATCAGAAGATCACTTATGGGCCCGAATGAGGGATGGAACATCCACGACCACAGGAAACCGGAAAGAATAAGCGGCACGGCCCACGGCATGACCACAAGAGACCGGAAAAACGCTGAACCTGTAATCATCCGGTTAAGACACAGTGCAAGTATGATACTGGTGAGAAGCGTAAAGCCTGTAGAGCCTATGCTGAAGGTAAGGGTACGCCCCACGATCTTTAGAAAATCATAATCTGAAAAGACTTTCATGTAATTTGAAAAACCCGTAAAAACAACAGGAGACATGTTGTCGTACCGAATAAAGCTTAAATAGATGACATATCCGAAAGGGATTAAAACCCATGCCAGCATCAGAACAAGGCCCGGAATGGAGAGTATGGCGCCGTATGCACTGTTGGATATGGACTTTGTTTCCTTCATTGTAAAAAAAGCACTCCTCTTTTTTCCATCATAGGTAAAGCGCGGTATGCCGTATGTCCTGTCGGATGCGGTGAGAACCGATTTTGCGGGCAAACGGCTCTCACCTCGGCATTTAATCTAATCCGCTAGTAGCTTGTGTATTTTTTGATTTTATCAAGGGCCTTATCTAATGCCTTGTCGGGATCCATTTTTTTCTGAATGGCTATACCCATATATTCAGCCAGTATATTTGATACCTGAACACCGCCCGGCGGAAGCGCCTCGATTTTGGCGGTCTTTGCAGATGCGGCACGAACATCCGCGATGGTCGTTCCCCGTCTAATAGGCGGCTTTGCATTGACCTTTTTGGAAACTTCAGCCGCAAAGTCCCAGTCCACCTTGTTTACAATATCGGGATCTTCGTAAACCGCAGGAAGAAATGAGTCGTTTCCTTCAACCAGAAGCTCGTACATGCAGGCTTCCTTGCTGCGGTAAAAGTCAAACCAAAGCATGGCCGCTGCCTTGTAATTGTCCTTTGCCGCCTTGTTTATGACATATTCGTCAAAATTGATGTAGCCGATCCGGTTTGAATCGGGCTGTCCGGGATCCCATTTGGGGGGCGGCTTTGCTACCCAGTCTCCTTTGATCTCCGGGTACTCCTGATCGAACTTAACGGCATATACGGAATATGCCATTGTCATGGCCGCCTTTCCCATACCAAAGGCATTGTGATAATCCTTCCATCCGAATCCTACACAGGCGGGGTCCGCAACATCGTCCTGGATCATTTTTATAAGGTATCTCCAGGAATTCCGGAATTCCGGTGTGTCCAGGTTCCACTTTCCGTTCTTAAGCAAGGTGGAGCCCTGAGAATAGGTAAGCGAGCTTAAGAAGGCAAGGTGGATATGCCCCGCCTTGCTTGCTGCAAATGTAAACCCGTAATAATCGGGCCCCTTGTTCTTTTTGGCCCATTCCCTGCATTTTTTGGCAGCTTCCATTATTTCCGTCCAGGTTTCAGGAAGTTTTTCCACACCGGCGGCCTTGAGCCACGAGGGGCGATAGTAAAACACGTAATACTGGACGATATTAACACCGCCGTAGTAATTGCCATCGTATATTAGAGCATCCATAAGCCCGGGAGAGTATAATTTACGTGTTTCAGCCGTCCAGAGCTCATTTACGGGATGAACCCAGCCGGCAGCGGCAACCTGGGTATATTCGATTTCTGCGCGTACGAATCCGAAATGGACCTTCGGATCCTTTGACGTCAGCACGGAAAGAAGCTTTGGAAAAGTGTAGGCCGAACCTACCTCAAGGGCTTTCATTTTAATGCCGGTTTTCTTTTCAAAAAGAGCCATGCCGATGGCGGTAGCCGCATCGTCTTTGAGACTTCCACTGTTGAAAAATACCAGCTCTTTAACCCCCTTTGTCGCCTCTTTCCAGCCCTGGGGCAAAATGTATTCATCGGCTAGAAGCCGTTCCGGCATGGGTTTTGGTTTGTTCCAGTCTATAAGTTCATATGCTTTTTTCGCCCCGGCAAGAGGTACGCCTGCGGCCAGGAGCATGATTAATCCGAACAAGATCGCCATTGCAAACCTGTTTTTCATATTTCCCCCCTTTATCGTTAAAGGTAAATTCTTTAAACCAACTGCCGCAACAAAGATATTTCTTCTCAGATCACCTCCTTTCAGCTTCGTTTTAAGGTTTCCGTTCCCGTTAACCAAATAATACCCCTAACTTTTAAAAATATTGCAGACAGCGCCTATTTCACTGGCCACAAACGAAGAGTTCTTGAGCAATGTAGCCCCTTGAGGCTCCTAAGTTCAGAATCACACAGGCCTTTTACATGGTGATAAATAGAACTTGCTTTCTTGCAGGCAGTGTATGGCAAAAGGGAGGTTTTTTGTCAAGAAAGAAACACCACTGCATGTTGTATAGCCTTAATTGGAATTTGGAGCACTAACCATGGTTGTCGCTAAACAGAATGTTCAGAAAATCCTCGGGGCCAGTCATCGGAAATATGTGCTCGATTCCAGTAAAAACGCTATTATAGGTACTGGAAAGGAACTTCTGGAAAGTTCGAATATAGGATAGAGGTTCGATCGTCTGTCAGCGAAAACAGCATTCAATGCCCATCGATCCATAGCAATCGTATAAAAAATGCTAAAATCATTTTGGAAACAATTTCCTGAGATATTTGTGAAGCATGTCGGCCTCTACAACCTCAACCACCTTGATTTCACCAGACACGATCTTTCTGCGCGCAGCTTCTATCTCTTGTCTGATTTTATCGGTAACCGCCGGGTTGGGATCCAGCAAATGGATTCCGCCATTTCGAACCGATATCCAGTGCTGCTTTCCGAAGCTGCCGTCGATGATGCTTTGAATAACCTCATCATAAACAACCGAAAAATCGAATAATATTGAACTTAGGAGCACATCGGCCCGATCGATGCTGCGCTTGTCTCCGATCACATCGATGAACCATACCTTGCCGCCATCCCTGGCTTTCCTGGAGGAACAGGCCTGAAGCATCCCGAACGAGGCGCCGTCTCCCTGTCCGAAGATGACATCTGCGCCCACAGCGATCTGATCTTCGGTATTTCGCTTAGCTCCCGCAGCATCTGCATAGGCGTCCTCCCCGATAACGCTGTAGAGCAATTTCGCATCGGGCCTGACAGATTTCAACCCCTGTGCAAAAGCCGCACTCATTCGGTTCCAGGTGGGGGGTTCGTCTGAGACCACGATTCCAACGATGTTCGACCGTGTCATCCGCCCTGCCAGGATTCCCGCAAGATAGGCGCCGGGGCCCGGGTCCGTGTCGATATCGCTTATAAGACCAGGGGTGACATCTTTATGGTTTTCAACCGTGGTGACTTTTATGCCTGTCTCCCTTGCGATTTCCGGGGCTACCGTCTGGTAACCGGATGCATGAGCAATGATCAGTTCACATTTCTTTTTTACCATGTCGCGCAGCGTAGGCTTGATATCTCCATAACCAAGCGCCTCGGCAAGCATCACTTTAAAGCCGTATTTCTTGGCGACTTTTTCAAGTCCCACCTTAGCTTGCTCGTTCCAGCCTTTGTCGGTTCCGGCCTCGGGAAGGCAGAGTCCGACCATGGCTGGTGGCGGATTCTGTGCAATGGTATTTTCGGTAAAAAAACAGATCATCAAAAGGCCCACAATCAGTGAATATACGCTAATTTTCATTATGCCCTCCTTTACTTCAAGGTTTTAATCAAATTTCTTGTCATATCTCTTCGATGAACCTTACATCTCCCTTCTGTAAGGAATACACAGCGCTGAAGGCAGTGATGTGGATTTGGCAATAACGATCAGCGTTACGATAACCACCAAATACGGCATGGTTAAAATGAAATCCGGATTGATCTTAACCCCCACCACCTGAAGCGCGCTTGTAAGGGACATGGCAAAACCAAAGAGCAAAGAGCCTAGAAACACTTTTACCGGATTCCATTGCCCAAGCATAACAATGACAATGGCAATATATCCTCGGCCTTGGATCATGCCGGGTACGAAAAAGGCCAAATCCCCGATGGCAAGAAAAGCGCCCCCCGTGCTTGCCAGAACACCGGCCAGGATGATCGCAAGATATCGAATGAGAAAAACATTCACCCCGGAGGCATCGGCAGCCCTTGGTTCCCGGCCCACCGCCCGGATTCTCAACCCCAGACGCGTTCTGTACAAAATAAAATACAACAGTGGAACCAGAGCAAGGGTGATGTAGACAAGCCAGTGCTGGTTGAACAACGCTGGCCCGATAACAGAGATTTCCGATAGAATCGGTACCGGACAGGTAAGTCCTGCTCCCCACAGCATAGGAAACTGGTTTCCGAAAACCACTCGATGAAGCAAATTGCAAAGCGAAGTCACAAATATAGTCATCCCCAGTCCCACAACGATCTGGTTTAATCCCAGGCTTACGACCAGAACACCCGTGATCAACCCCAATCCGGCTCCTGTGATCGCAGCAGCGAAAAACCCGAACGGAACCATATCTGTCTGAAGGCCGGCCCAGAAGGATGAAAAAGCCCCGGCAACCATCATCCCTTCAATGCCCAGGTTTAAGATCCCCGAAGACTCCCCGTACGTTTCACCCAGTGCAGCCAGCAGCATAGGGGTGCACCCCCTCAGGGTGGAGGCAAGCACAGTGACGATCAGGGCTTCCTGGAATAGAGATTCCCACATGCGAATCCTTTCATGTTAACCTCGTATTCGAATAAATCACATAGTAAAATAGCCTGCATGCATGATTTATCAGTACCTGACGACTGCCCCTTTAAGCTGGTTTACAACAACGGGGGGGATTTAGCCGTTCGATCTGCCGGGGGATTTTATAAAATTCACCGCTCCATGAATCACCAGTCCCCCTTTATTGCGGGATGCAAACTTACGCATAAGCGGCCCCCCCCCGTTCTTCTTTGTTCTAAATACTGGCCGGCTGCAAAGAAAAGCAGCATCAGCCCCTCCAACAGGTGGATAAAATAAATCGGCACGCTCTGATCCCGGGCCACAAACTCACCGCCCACCGCAAGAAAAGAGAAAAAACAGGCCAGAGGGATCACCGCGCATCCATTGAGTCTGGCCAGGAACACCAGGGGGATACAGGTCATTCCGTACATGGGATTCCAGCCGCCCTGAAACAGTCCCTTTATGGCCAGCACCTCACTTACTCCTGCCAGCCCTGCAAAGCCGCCACTGATCAGCAAAGACCAGACGATAACATTGCTTACGTTCATTCCCCCATGAATTGCGGCCTGTTTATTGGCAAAAATCACCCGAATCTGGTATCCTATTGTGGTGTGCCTGATGACCCAGTGAATCGCCAGTATAAGAATCAGGCCTATGATGAGGCCCATATGGATCCGAGTAAAAGGAATCATCGGCATGCGATGCGTCATAGGAATAAGAGGGGTCTGGGCCGGGACGACGGATCGATCGTTAATGGGTCCCTTTACCATCCATGTAACGAAGTTAAAAGCCACGTAATTCATCATCAAGGTCATTATGATTTCATTGAAATCGTACCGTGCTTTCAAAAGCGCCGGGATGAGAGCCCAGGCCATCCCGCCGATAAACCCCGCAGCACCCAGGGTTAGGAAATAAACCGGCAAAGACAAAAAGGGAACCAGCTTTGGTGCCAGCCAGCCGGTTAGCATGGCCCCAATGAGAAACTGGCCTTCCACTCCGAGATTCCAAAGCCCCCCGGAGAAGGCAACAAGCAATCCTGCAGAAACAATGAGTAGAGGGGCGGTTTTGATGATGGTTTCAATGATCCCAAGCGAACTTCCAATTCCCTGTACAAATAGCTGCCCGTACAGCAAAAGGGGATTCTTTCCAATAAACAGAAGGATAAGTCCCCCGGCAACGAAAGCGAATATGATGGAAAGAACGGAATGAACGGCCCGGGCGGCTTTCTCATAGCGAATCGGTTTCATAAAGATCTCCCCCCTTTGATCCCGAGCATCAATTTTCCGATATTTTCATGGGTTGCATCGCATCCGCACACAATATCCAGCAACTGCCCGTTGAAAAGCACACCGATACGGTCCGAACAACTCAACAATTCATCCAGATCCGAAGAAATAAGCAGCACTGCCGCACCGCGATCTCGCTGCTGTTGGATGCGCTGCTGAACATAGCGCGCTGTCTTTGCATCAAGCCCATGGGTGGGTTTATTACAGACCAGAACCCGGGGGTGACGGGAAAGTTCTCTTGCCAGCAACAATTTCTGGAGACTTCCGCCGCTCAGTGTGCTTGCACTTGCATCTGGATCGCCTACCCTGATATCGAATTCTCTGATCAGCCCCCGGGTAAAGGCAAGGATGCTTGAGCGGTTTAAAACCTTCAACCGGGAAAAGGGCTGCCGGTTAAAGAAGCGAAGCACAGCATTTTCGGCAACGCTCAAGGTCAAGGCACATCCCTCACCGATTCTGTCATCTGTGATATAGGAGATTCCCAACCTCATCCGTTCTGTGCCCTGAACACGGGTGATGTCTTTTCCATCCAGCAGAAGCCTTCCGGAAAAAATCTTACGCTGCCCTGCGATGACTTCTGCCAGTTCTTTCTGTCCGTTGCCGTCCACGCCAGCTATGCCGAAAATCTCACCGCTTTTAAGCGTAAGGGAAACTTTTTTCAACCGCTCCTCTCCAAGATTTCCCAGGCAAACCACCTGCTCCAGCACCAGTATGGGTTTTGCTTCGAGAAGCTTCTTTCGGTTGCTGATGCTCGGAGGCTCGTTACTGCCGAACATAATATCAAAAATCCTCTGGTGTCCCTGCGTTTCCCCAATGCGACGCAGGGTGCGACCATCTAGCTCGGCTGCTTTGTGACCCGATTTAAGAATACTGATTCGATCCGAAACTCTAAGCGCCTCTTTCAGCTTGTGGGTGATGAAAACAACTGTTTTTCCAAGCCTGCACAGAGAACAGATGGTTTTAAAAAGTTCCTCGCATTCAAGGGGGGTCAAAACAGAAGTGGGTTCATCAAGGATCAGCACCTCAGAACGACGAAACAATGCCTTTACAATCTCCACCCGCTGCCTCTGTCCCACAGAAAGGTTCGAGACCTTTTCATCCAGAGGTATGGACAGTTCAAACACCTCAAGAATGTGTTTCAATTTGTTTTTCTCCCGCTGCCAGTTTAAGATCCTCCCCCCCTCAAATCCAAGAACCATGTTTTCAATAACCGTCAACTCCGGAACAAGCGAAAAGTGTTGATACACCATTCCGATGCCTAACCTTAAGGCATCATACGGAGAGCGGATCGTAGCTGGTTTTTGCCGAATCTCGATGCTTCCGGAATCGGGTTGAACCATGCCGGCCAGGATATGCATCAGGGTCGATTTGCCCGCACCATTTTCTCCAAGAAGAGTGTGGACTTCACCCTGGAAAAGGTCCAGATCGATGGCATCATCTGCCACCACGGTTCCAAAGCGCTTGGTAATCCCCCTCATACGAACGACCGGTTCATCTGGCATACTGACTATCCCGTGATTTTAAGATCCTTTGCTACCACAGGTCGCGTTCTACATCTGGGCCGCACAGCCACGCTTTGTTTAAGCAGCGGCAGAAAATGGTTTTGTTGTTTAGTACAAAATAAACCCTCTGCCCCTTTAAACCAGCTGGGAAAACTTCGGCTTTGCAATCATCTTATTTATTGTGTTATAAAAAAACAGATACAGATTTTAAAAAAATTAAGCATAACAGATTTGCCGAGTCTCGTAAGGTCACTTAAGGATTGCTGAAGGGAGTGATGCTCAATGAGTAAGCCCAAACAAGGTTTTCGTTACAAAGAACTGGCCGGGGAAATTGAACGAAAAATCCTTGATGGAACCTATCGGCCCGGAGAGAAGCTTCTTTCCATCAGAAAACTGCACAAACAATCAAACCTCAGCATTTCCACCGTATATAAGGCCTATGTGGAACTGGAAACCATGGGATTGGTCGAAGCAAGACCCAAATCCGGGTATTTTGTCAACCCAGTCGCCCTGCAACAACTCAAGGTACCGGTCCACAAAAAACAACCTCCCATTCCCCAGAAAGTAAGCCTGTCGTCCATGATCAATTCAGTGGTATCTGCCATCAACAACCCTGGGTTTTTGCCACTGGGAAATACAGCGGTGGACACTGAGTTGCTACCCTCTAAGCACTTTTTCAGAATCCTTAAAGACCTTTCTTTAAAGGATGTGAAATCTATGATTTCCTATTCGTTGTCCGAGGGAGATCTTGAGCTTAGAAGACAGCTTGCACTTCGAACACTTGGAGTACTTAAGGCCATAACCCCGGAGGATATAATTATCACCAACGGCTGCACCGAAGCGGTGGCCCTGGCACTTCTTGCCATCTCGCAGCCGGGGGATACCATTGCCATAGAAACACCCACCAACTTCAGCTTTCTACAGCTACTCAAAGAACTCGGCGTATTGGTCATGGAAGTGCCTACCGACCCGCGGCATGGTGTAGACATCAAAGAGTTAGAGAACGTCCTTCGCCGTAACAGAATCAAGGCATGTTTGTTCATGCCCAACTTCCATAACCCGCTCGGAGCGATCATGCCTAACGATAACAAACGGCATCTGGTTCGGCTGTTGAATCGATATGAGATCCCGGTAATCGAAGATGACATAAGCGCGGAACTCTACTTCGAGGAACACCGGCCCATTCCCTTAAAGGCCTTTGATGAAAGGGATCTGGTGTTAACCTGTTCTTCGTTTTCAAAGACCCTGGCCGCCGGGTTGAGGATCGGCTGGATTATTCCGGGAAACCGATTCAAAGGAAAAATCCAGCGATTAAAGGCAGGGATGACCGTATCCACCTCCACCCTCAATCAATACCTTGTGACCCGTTTTCTTGCAAGCGGTGCTTATGAAAGACATATGAGATCTTTGAGGACAGCCCTTAAAAAACAGGCCATCCGTACCACCCTGGCCGTAAAAGAACATTTTCCACCGGACACGCGGCTTGCTGTTCCAAGGGGCGGATCATTCCTGTGGATACAGTTGAACCAGAAAGTCGATACGGTCAAGGTGTATCGCAAGGCGCTCGAACACAACATCTCGATTATTCCGGGAGTTGTGTGTTCAAATTCAGGGCAATTCAAAAATTACATTCAGATCAGTTATGGGGCACCGTTTACCCCGCGGATGGAACAGGGCATTAAAACCCTGGGACAACTCATCTTCGACGCTTATGACCGGTGAAGCCTGGACTGACCGGCAAAGTTTGCTATACATTGAGCCCACGCATAATGCGACCATTGTGGTTTGTGCACAAATTTCACCAAGAATTGCCGCCATGAACCCAAGAAATCACCCCTGTCAAGTATTTTTTATTTGACATCCATTTTGCTTTTTGTAAAATCTATTCAACCTTCGCTACCAAGAAAACGGTGTTGGCGAAAGGCTCATACTTTCATCAAGCCGCGCACAGTTTTTATTTTTAAGCATAAATATACTTAAGAGGGCCTCGTGTGGGCAACCGGGATGAATCATCTTCAAATAAACGATGTCACATTTGACTATCTCATTGATAGAAGCGGGATTATCGGGAAACGAATCCTCAAACTGTGTCGATTCATCCATAAAAAAGATGAGTACAAGTTTGATCGTACAACAGGCTTTGCTGGATTTTGGCTCAGGCAGGGATGGCTTAGACGGGTGATAAAGGTTCGCACAATCAGCTGGCTGCTGAATGTTTTCTACACTTACTATATAGGCGGCTCCCTTACCCGAAGTGATCAGCTCACATTTGCCAGACTACACGGCATGGACGGTAGCGCCTACCGGCTTACCCTGTTCAATGCTATATTTTGCGGTGTTCCCTGTGCTCTTGGTTATTTTCTATTGGGAGAAGGATTCAGCCTTCTTCAGGGAATTCATTCCTATGCCCAGCTTCCTTCCCTGTTGGCAAAGCACACTTCTTTGGGGTTTGGATTTACAAGCTTTGCGGTTGATATTTTCCGTGCGGGGGATTCCCTGTGGCATAAAAGATGCTGGGCTCCCTTCGGTTTCATACCGCTTGCGATCAATATCCCCACTTATTTGAAACGATTGTTTCAGGGAAGTAAGGCTGGAGATGAAGAGAAACTGAAGACAAAAACATTAACGTTTCCGGCCGAAAACATCTGCCGGTCCAAAGAAAATGGTTACGGAGCGACCGGCTCCGGCACCGGATCTCAAGACGTCCCCTCTAAGGATTTCTCGAAAACCTGTCGGGTAATTCCCCATTCCCGGTGAAATTTATCCTTTCAGTTGTTTGAAATCGAAATTCGGTTCTTTTATATGATTCCTTATTTTCGAGTTTTTTTGCGATCAAACAAGGCAATCTCAACTGCAATGGACCAGAAGTCTACGTTGAGAGCAGCCTTTCAAACGGCTAAGCTTTTACGAAAGGGATACACACGGATGTAAGCCATACGAAAAAAAGCGATTGAAGGCATCAAGATGGAATTACCGTGATGGAAGCGGAATTAACGGGAATCTTACCGGGTCCTGAGGAGCGGCGGGTGCTAAAAGCAATGGTAACTGAGGGAGATCCGACTGAAAGGGCAAAAACCTAGCATCAAGGACTTCTCAGAATCAAAACAAGTCCGACCCCTGCCAGAGCCGCCAGGAAACTCAATGTATGAATGATGCCGAAGATCGGTAAAACAAGAAAAGATGCGATAAGTGCGCCCATAGCGGCTCCGGCAAGATCAAGCGCATAAAGAATGCCGCCGATTCGCTCTGAAGACCTTCCAACTGCGGATGTAACAAGCACTGCAAGTCCGAAGTGAACCCCTCCCAGAAAACCGGATACA
This sequence comes from Deltaproteobacteria bacterium, assembly GCA_019309565.1. Classification (GTDB taxonomy): domain Bacteria; phylum Desulfobacterota; class Desulfobacteria; order Desulfobacterales; family SURF-15; genus JAFDFZ01. The sequence continues at coordinate 14,576 of JAFDFZ010000017.1, read as the reverse complement.
AAGCTGATACAGCAGAAAATCCAGCCGATGATTGCAGAACTCAATATCGAGGTGATAACTGTCCACGGCAGAACCAAAAAAAGCGCCAAAAAAACCGGAAGCACGCAAACCAGCACCTGGATGTGTAGAAAACTCTTTCGCACCGTCCGCAAATCGGACCACAAGGTACTTCGACCTGAAACTATACCGGCTCCCACGGCAAGTCCCGTCATAAAGAATGCAATTATCAGAGCCAACTGTCGATATACGAATCCTTCAATAATTTGAAAAGCCAAAACAAGTACAATTTGTATGACGATTTCAATGGCTCCCGATATGATGATGGTTGCAGAGACAGCCGCCTGGTATTTCGAGGAGCCGGTCCAGAAAATCAACACCACCATCCCTTCAAGCAGTATTAGAACCGACCAGACCCAAACAATCCTTAAATCTGCGAGTGTCTGAAGAAGTTTTTGCAAAAATGGATGCCACTGGGTTGCCCACATCATCAGATTGTGGAAGTAGCAGATGGGATAAAAGTCTTTGTTAATGAGGGTTGCTTGAATTTGCTCAAGTATCGACTGAAAATAATCGAGTCGAAAGGGACTTAGCGCATCCTGGAGCATGCTTTCGGTAATGAAGGTAAGCCGCAGGTTTCGCTCGTATATTCGATTAGCCAACAGCTCAACATCGGAGGAAAGTGTTTCGGACCTATCGCTGGCAAAGAACCTCGTTTGATCCCCGGGGTAAATGAGAGTGTTGGGGAAAATCTGGACAAGTGTTTTTCTTATTGAACCCAGAAAGCGTGCCTGCGCGGGCCCAAGCATGCTTTCACCACCTGATACTGCAAAAGAAAAAACACCACCTGCAGATAGACGTTGCTTTACCTGTTTGAAAAATTCCCTTGTGTAGAATCGATTCATCTGGGCGGTGATGGGATCTCCGGCATTCATCAAAATCACATCATAAGCTGCTGTTGAGCTTCGCAAAAAAATGCGGGGATCTATGTGAACGACGTTTACATAAGGGTGATGAAGAGTCTTTCTGGTTTCAGGTGACAGATAGGGGGAAATCAACTGAATAAAGTCAGGGTCCGGTTCTACATAATCGATATGCCGAACTGCGGGGTGTTTGAAAACCTCCGTTAACAGCCCGGCGATTCCACCTCCCAGGATAAGAACGGTTTGAGGAGCGGGATGTTGAAGCAGCGCCAGATGAACCCCATATTCCGCGCTGAGTCGATCTGGATCGGAAAAATTCCAAAGCCCGTTTGTAAAAATGGATACCTGGTTTCCCTTTCTTACAACCGCTATGTTATGGTAAGCCGTATCGAAAACGGCTACAAGTTTCGACCCCCATTGCCATTGGCGGCTTATGCGCTGCACCCGGTTTCCGTACAACATGCCAATGGCAAGGCACAAACCAGCAGTGATCCATATGATGCTGCTCTTTGAAGGAAACCGCCACGGCCGGCATAACCACGCTGCCATCGCCAATGCTATTGCCGAGATAACCCATATCGACATCATGGCCGAAAAATACGGTATGAAAATATAGTAAAAGCAGATACCACCGCCAGCCGCGCCAAATGCCTCCCCAAGATAAATCCAAAGCGGCTGAGAACCTTGCTTTTTCCTTCCCTGAAAGGCCCAGCAAACACCAAAAAGTGAACCTGAAACCATACAAAACAAAGCCGTAGAGGTTATGGATATTCCCATCATCCTTCCAATCCCTGGCAGCTCTCCTACGGGCAGTGCCCAGATAATCCGTGAGGCACGGATCAAAAGCACGGTCACCGGCAACAGTGATGCCAGGAAAACAAGCATAGTTCCCAGCGTCGAGGCTGTCACGGAGCATCTGGCCGCCAACTTTGCTGAAACGGCGCTTCCTGTGCCGCTCCACAGCAGCCATCCGGCAAAGATCAATCCGGCAGACAGCTCGTTGCCGTAAAATAAGACAAGAAGCTCCCTTAAGACTATGATCTGGGCGATGGTGGAAACAAAGCCGGTTGTGCAAATGGTGAGGATCGCCGGTGATATGGCATTAAGCATACGCATGACATTCTGTGTTGACACGGTACGAGATCTTTCCAAAATGCTCATTTTTCAAAGGTCTCGGTGCTTTAACATGCATGCAAGGAGATGAAACCGACTTTGACATCCTATCAGTTTTTTCCATTATAAGACAGTTTTTTGGGCCTATATACCACCTGGGTTTTGCATAAAAATTAATGATAAGTCAGGATAACCCCAAATAAAAAGACATTTAGGAATTGCATACAAAGGCTTTTTGATGATAAGAATCATATAAATCTTTACCAGCCACTGTATCAGGAGGATTTAGAAATGAAACTTATGAGGATTTTTGCTGTTGTTATCGTATTAGCAGTGGGCACGACCTTTCTGGGCTGCGGTGGAGGAGGCACTAACGTTCAACAGTCAACCACCACCATCGGACAGGAATTAATAGATCTTGATAAAGCCTATAAACAGGGGGTTATTACTGAAAAGCAATATAACGAGCAGAAAAAAAAGATACTCAAAAAGCGCTAAACCGACTGAGGAAAAGCCCAAAGAGAGTTATATCCGCTCTGAAAATGAGCGGATATTCCTGAATTGTATGCTTGTTTTTACATAAACTGATCGGTTCCAGGTTCAGAATTCAGGGGTTAGAGGGTGACAACCCATTCAAACCGCTCATAATATTGAGCTGAATCTGGAAAATTCATCACAAACAAATGGGTTAAAGTAAGACTATACCACCACCCACGGGCATTCTTTTAATAGGTGGCATATGTGGTTTTTAACCCGGAACGCAGAACGATGAACCGCTCAACCTAGGTTTTAACATGATTTATTTCATTTCCATCCGTTTGCTGACCTTACCACGATCTTCTATTTGTATTCGACCGATTACTCGAATTTTACCGGGAATTGCTGTGTAGAGGAAGTTTTTCTAGACGCTGGCTTTTAGAAAGTAAGCTCTGCTATCGATTTTTTTCCGGCCCATGGTTTGACCCTGCCCTTTAGTGCTTATTATATGCTTACCGGAAGATTCTGCCAGGATCCGCCGGTTGAAATGTAAAGTTAACGACCTGTACGCCAATTACTGAAACGTCTACAAGACGGTTTCCGCCCGAGCGGCAGGCGGCCGCAATGAAGACGTGGCTTTTTTTTGTTGACCCTTTCTGAAGCCTAACAGGCTGTTAAAAGGAGATAGATCATGGAAACACAAATAAAATGGGAAACCGATATGAAAGCTGCTTTGGAACAGGCCAGGTCCACGGCCAAACCCGTGTTCCTGGATTTTTTCAACCCCCAGTGAATCGGCTGCCAACAGATGGATGCAGTTACGTATCCCAAGCAAGAAGTCATCGATTTTATCGGACATCACGTCATTCCGCTGCGGATTCCCTCGGACGCCCAACCATTGGCCTCCGATTTCAACGTTAAGTGGACACCGGCGCTGGTCGTCCTGGATGCCGACGGACGCGGCCACCAGCAAACAGTCGGCTTCTTCCCGCCGGAAGAGTTGATCCCCTCGATCCTGCTTGGCATTGCCAAGGTTCATTTCGACCAGGGCCGCTTCGAAGATGCTCTAGCTAACCTGCAAAAGCTAAGGACCGAGTACCCAGCAAGCGGGGCTACACCGGAAGCCATTTACTTTCAAGGGGTCAGCCGCTACAAGCACACAAACGATGCCAAGGCCTTGAAAGAGGCCTACGAACAACTTAAGGCCGACTTTCCACAAAGCGAGTGGACCAAGCGCGCCTATCCTTACCGACTGTTGTGATGGCATAAGCCCGCGCCATCATCCCCGCTTCCTTCATGTCTTCGGAGGCGGGGACGCAGCGGTAAATGTAATAATTCACATTTCCCGTTATACTCAATCAGGAAGCACATTTCAGGCTTTAATGCCAGTAGAATAACTACCGGTTCGTATGAGCTCATTTATGCTCACTTCAAACTAATCAGCCCACACGGGACACCTGTCTCCTATTCACAATTGTTTTATGCAATCAAGCGGGGAAATGTTTCAATGCGCGCGCCCATCATTCCTTGCAGTAACTGAATATTTTTCTCTGCCAATACTATTTTTTACCGAGAATTACCGGGCAGCTATTGACCGAATTCGTTTTCAAGTGATATTCTAAAAAATCGGCAGGTGAGATTTACTTCTGTAACCGGGAAACTGTTTGAGAAAATTAGGGTCATCCCTTATTTTCGAGTTTTTCACGGTGGGAAAAGGGAATCTCAACGGTGCGGGACATTTTTTCAAAAATCTAAATTGATACGAATAGGCAATAAATAATTTAGTGGATTACTACAAGTTTTTATATTACTTTTTGGTTGCTGCCGAAGGCCTGGATTGGGAGATTATTTTCGATTATTGAAAACGAAAGGAGGTGATAAGAACAAATTCCAATTGCTGTTTCTGTTATCCCCAACTTCTTTATGTTTTAAAGAAAGGAGGAAAATCTAATGTTTGATAGAATTAAGATAACTTCGATATTAGCCGGGACCATATCATTGATTTTGGTCATTATTTTTCCAATATCGACCGGTTTGGCTGAAAATAACGATGCCCTTACGGTCGGAATAAATGCAGATATGCGCACCCCTGAGCTGCTAACTACAATGGATCAAACCACAGATCGTATTTTGTTATTCCATGTCTATGAGCCATTGATAGCGAGAGATCGGAAAATGGTCGCAGAACCATGGCTCGCTGAGGCCTTGGAGCCGTTAGACAGAATTACTTGGAAACTTACGCTGCGCAAAGGAATAAAATTTCATAATGGCAAAGAACTGACGGCAGATGATGTCAAATATACCCTCGATTGGATATTAAATCCTAAAAACGCGTCTATGCGCCTGGCCAGAATAGAACTCCTCGAAAAAGTAGAACAGATCGGAAAATATGAATTAAAATTAATTACAAAAAAACCTTTTCCGGTCTTACCGGTTTCATTGGGAAATATTTCAATTGTACCCAAGGGTATGACACCGAAAAAACTTGCTAAAAACCCGATCGGAACCGGACCCTATAAGTTGGAGAACTGGAAAAAGGAGCGTGAAATCATTTTAACAAAATTCGATGGTTACTGGGGAAATATGCCCTATTTTAAACGATTACGATTTCTTATCCGCCCTGAAATGGGGGCAAGACTCTCTGCTTTATTAGCTGGAGAAGTCGATATGATCCCCGATGTTCCTGTGGAGATGGTTCAAAGCGTGATTGATAATCCGGCAACAGACATACGAACCGTTCCAGCGGGTCGAATTATCGGGTTATATTTTAATCTTGTAGGGGATCCGGATAGTGTATTCCATGATATTCGCATGAGAAAAGCATTTAATTACGCAATAAACGTTCGTGAAATAACAGATAATATATTAGGCGGATTTGCTACACCAACAGGGCCGCTAGTTCCTATGAACAGACATCACTACCCGGAACATGGGGCATATCCTTACGATCCCGAAAAGGCAGTGGAACTTATTAAAAGGGCTGGTTACAAACCAGAAGAATTACATTTTACACTTCACTCCCCAAAGGGTCGTTATCTCAAAGATTTCGAGGCAGCCCAGGCGATCGGAATCCAGTTGGGAAAAATCGGGATTAAGGTCGATGTAGTGGCAGATGAATGGGGTCACCATCTAAAACTGATGAAAACGTGTAACAAGGAATTATCAATTTATATAAATGGGAGAGGCGAGAGAACATTTGAAGGCAGCATGATGGCACATTGGTATAGATCCGGTATGCCATGGCATTGTTTTTCCGATGAAGAGGTTGACAGAGCAATCGATAAAGCGATGCCAATTGTTGACCCTGAGGAGAGGGAGAAAGCCATGATTCAGTTGGAGGGATTGATATGGGATAAAGCGCCTTGGGTCTTTTTGTGGGCTCAAGATTCGGTCTGGGGGGTAAAGTCCGATATAAATTGGACCCCCTGGGCAGACGAGCTTCCGCGATTGGCAAATGCTTCAAGAAAATAAGATCACAATTTGCAGATTTATAGGTAGTGAACAACTTCTTTGTTCACTACCATGAAGACCTTTTTGCAATATATCCTTTAACAGAGAGATTTACAATGGTGGCATATATTATAAGGCGTTTGGTGTTTACTGGTTTGATCGCTTTTTTAGCTGTTTCAGCTGTATTTTTTATCATTAGAATGACAGGTGATCCGACCTACCTGATGGTTCCCATGGATGCTTCACAAGCGGTAATTGACAATTTCAGGCACAAAATGGGATTCGATAAGCCTCTTTTTTTCCAGTATCTCGATTATATCTGGAATTTCGTCCATGGAGATTTGGGTACTTCCTTGCGATATAACGAGCCTGCGCTCGATCTGGTGCTTGAAGCGCTGCCCGCAACTGCACTTTTAACTTTTTCAGCAATGGCCATGAGTATTCTTATTGGTATCCCACTAGGAATCATAACGGGTATTCGAAGTGGCGGAATAGACCGGTTGATAACCGCCCTTGTAGTTTTGGCTCAGGGTGTACCGAATTTTTGGCTTGGACTTATGATGATTTTTATTTTTTCAGTAAAGTTTCATCTATTGCCCACGGGTGGTACAGGATCGATAAAGCATTTGATTATGCCGACGATTGTACTGGGATTTTACACAACCAGCCGAATCACTCGTCTCACGAAATCAAGCGTAAGTGAACATTTCCAAAAAGAATACATACAAACAGCTAGAGCAAAGGGGCTCAGGGAAAGCACGGTTCTGCTAAAACACTGTGTAAGAAACGCCCTTATGCCAGTAGTGACATTGGTGGGATTAAGTATTGGAGTCTATATGGGAGGTGTGGTCATTACGGAGACTATTTTTTCATGGCCGGGTATGGGCAGGCTGATTGTGCAATCCATCGAGATGCGCGACTTTCCTGTGGTTATAGCCGCTGTATCCTTCATTGTCGTAGTCTTTTCATTTATCAATCTGATAACCGACATTGCCTATGCGTGGATCGATCCACGCATTCGCTATGATTAGCGGTAATTTTATTATTAATATGTGCATTTGGTTAAAATACGATTTAGCATTTTCAGTTGGAGAACTTTTCAAAGTATATGCTCAAAAATATTATAGATTACACAGCAATATTTTTTTTCATCTGCTTAATTCTCGTAGCCGTTTTTGCCCCGATGCTAACTCCATATACTATCAGCGAGGGTGAGATAACGAATCGTTTGATTCCACCTCAGGGTCTAAAAGGCCCCCATATATTGGGAACAGACTACCTGGGCAGGGATGTGTTGACACGATTATTGCACGGCACGAGGATTTCGCTTTTAGTGGGAGTTGTTTCTGTTCTTGGCGCGGCTTTCATGGGAACTATCGTGGGATTGATTGCTTCATGGTGGCGTGGTTCGACAGATTTCATACTCATGCGGATCGTGGACGTGCAATTGAGCTTCCCCTTTTTTTTGTTAGTACTTTTTATTGCGGCTGTTCTTGGGCCGAGTTTGAAAAATGTTATTATAACACTCATAATAGCTACTTGGGCACCTTATGCCAGGTTGGTGAGGGGAGAGGCACTATCGATACGAGAAACCGAATTCATTGAGGCGAGTCAAGCAATAGGGGCAGGCGCATTTCGTATTATTTTTCTGCATGTTTTGCCGAATCTTCTCCATACATTAATTGTATATAGTTCATTGGAAATTGGACGGGTAATTATTTCAGAGGCAGCAGTGAGCTTTTTAGGCTATGGGGTACAACCCCCAACGCCGTCTTGGGGTGTCATGATTTCAGAAGGGAGAACTTATTTGTACAGCGCATGGTGGTTGACTTTTTTCCCCGGAATAATGATCATATTAACCACTGTTTCGGTAAATCTTATCGGTGAACGTTTGAGAGAATCTAGAGATCCACATAAGAGTCTGCGTTAAACATAACCAATTATCGTCACTGATCTTTGCGAAGACCAGGATTACAGGAAATTAAAAGGGCATCGTTGTTAATACCTTGGCGTTGATTTTGGAGGACATTTCCATTCTTTCTTTTTGGGAATTTTACATTACCCTTTGCGAAAGGAGGGGGCTATGAACTATGATGAGCGTTTTGATGCGTTGAGACAAAATATGGATGGAAAAAAGATCGATTATATTATTATTTTACCTGGTGACAATTTCAGGTATATGACAGGTTTGAAATATGACCCCCTTGAAAGACTTTCGTTTATGATGATTGGATCTGGACATAGTGAGGTCTACTTTTTTGTTCCGAAAGTCGAAATCGCAAGAATAGAAACTTTATCTAGGCTCAACATCGATTTCGATGTGTTCATGTGGAACGACGAAGAAGGCCCTGAAAAAGAGCTGGATACCCTTAAAAAGGTATTCGGAAACAGACATGTTAAAATTGGCGTTGAATTTAATCGTTTCACGCTTGCAAAGAAGAATCGATTAAAGAAATTGATTCAAAATGCCGTTTTGGAAGATACCACAGAGGTCTTTTATGAATTAAGGTTAAAGAAAGACAAAGATGAAATAAGGCAATTCGAAATAGCTTCCGAGATTTCGGATAAAGCTTTAAAAAATGTTATTGATGCAGTTAAGACTGATATTACAGAACGAGAAATTTCAAACAGAATCAAGATTGAGTTATTGAAGTTAGGAAGTGAATCACTGCCTTTGGAGTTTAAACCCATCGTTGCAATAGGTCTAAATTCGGCAAAGCCTCATACGCAGTCCGGTGAGGAAATGCTTAAAAAAGGACAGACGCTATTGATAGATACAGGTGCTTGTTGGAAAGGATATGCAATAGACATAACACGGACATTTCTGATTGAACCGGTCGATTCTGAGATGAAGAAGATATACCAAGCAGTATATGAAGCAAATAAGAAAGCGATAGAATCCGTGCGTCCGGAAATTGAAGCCGATCAGATTGACCGGATGGCGCGTAGCGTTATAGAAGATGCGGGATATGGAGAATTTTTCACCCATCGAACCGGTCATGGTATCGGCTTAGAGGAACATGAGCCACCCTGGATTGTAAGTGGAAATACATCTCGCTTAGAGCCAGGTATGACGTTCACAATCGAACCGGGAATTTATATTCCAGAACTAGGCGGGATACGAATTGAAGATAATGTTCTGGTAACTGAAGAGGGTTATAAGGTTCTTACTAAATATCCAAAGAACTTGGAAAGCGTATTGCTAGAGCTGTGATACATACAGTCTCGCATGTCTAATAAAGACTTTCCCTGTCGAAAGGATTCCGACTAAACATATGAAATGGTGATGACCTTTCCAAGTATGACCTGGAATGTCCTGTTTCCGCTGTTTGCATGGTATACTATCGATTACGTTCACTTGCTCAGAAGACTAATGCCCCTTACGCTCAAACGGAATAATGCAAGGCCGATCAGATGAATCTAACACTTGAGGAAATTTTGCGGCTTGGACGTCGACTCGAACTTTCTCCAATGCCGAATCTTGAAGTAATATAGCCTCCGGCTTGCGTTTCCAGACAGTCGTAAAACAGCCCGATGCCTTTGTGCTTTGCGTTGAAGGTGAATACCTGCTCGTGGGAAAAATGGTCGCTGGGGGCTCCAAGTCGAACAGATCCGGTCTTATCGAAACGCAGGTCGCTTATAGAGTGCTCGTATTGGTCAAGCAGGTGTCGAATACCGCTTCCGGTGATCATGGCCTCTGGGGGCGGTTCTTTTCCGGCCGTAGATGGCCCAGGCGGCTGCCTCGCCACCGATCTGTTGCGAAGCGTGTATGCCACCCTTAGGGCGATGCAGTTCATCAGTGTTTTTACAGCCTCAACATTGCCCCGGATCAGCTCCAGGCCTTCTGTCTCTTTGATTGTGAACGCCCTCTTTTAGTAACATTCCATGGCCCAACCTACGATTCACCCGGTTTCGTTGCAGTCCATACCGAGGTAATCAACCTCGTTGGAGAGCATGACCACCACGCCAAGGTAGGTGTTTCCAATCTGTGGGCCAAATGCAGCCATCTGTTCATATTCGGACTCCTCCCCCAGGAATCCTGTATATGGGCCCTCGGTAACCGTCACCTCTTTCACATGGGTGATGGCGCAACGGTAGCAAGGTCGGAAGCGGATCTTGTAATGGGTTCGCATGTACTGGCCGTTCGTTTTTTCATGCTCGGAGAAAATATTGGTGGTGTAACTTTTAATCGGAAGGGTTCCAAGTTCGTGCTGATTAGAAAACCCTCCCCCGGTCCCCCATTTGTAACGCGGGGCTCTTTTGGCAAGTTCCAACATCTCCTTCGCCCTGGCCTTCAGCATGTCCGGATCGCGGACCCCAACGGTTTGTTTCCCTTTTATGGCGACAAACACCTTGAGGTTCTTGGAACCTATCACAGCTCCCAGACCGTTGTGGAAAGCGGAGTGACCTCCGCCTCCATTATGCAAGAATACCGAATCCGGTTTTCGTCGGCCGGACAAATCTAAAATTAGAAACACCTTCTTACCTTTTATCCATCAATATTTCAAAGTCCATACAAAACATTTTTTGTATTAATCTAAAGATTTTTCTGTCAATATCATTTTTCATTGAGAATTACCGGGCAGCTATTGACCTATTTCGTTTCCAAGTGATATCCTAAAAAAATAATGTGGTTATCTTTCTTTTGCATACACCAGGGAGGGGGGGCCATGAACATTATGGTTTGCTATGATGGCTCGGATGTTTCAAAAGATGCTTTGGCGCTAGCCAAAAACCATGCAAAGGCGTTTAATGGCAAAGTATTGCTGGTCCGATCAATGCAGGGTGGAATCGATTTGCCAAAACGGGAATTCGACAAAGCAGAAAGCGAGTTGAAAGAACTGGCAGAGATTTTTTTTAAAAGACATGGAATCCACTGCGAGCCGCACTTGCTGGTTCGGGGCATGGAGTCTGGAGAAGATCTCGTCCAATTCGCAAACGAGCACAACGCCGATGAAATCATCATTGGTGTCCGTAAAAGGTCAAAGGTTGGAAAGCTTATATTCGGTTCCACTGCGCAATATGTTATTCTGGAGGCATCCTGCCCTGTGGTTACGATCAAGTAGCCTTCAATCCGTTTTTACTGAAAACGGTATGGCGTTTAAAATATTTGGAAAGATAACCATCATGAGTCGACTGCCGGCTATCACACGGGAACAATTCACGGAAGCACAACGACGGCTGTTTGATGCCATCACCTTGGGGAAGCGAGCAGAGGGGAGGCCGGTTAAGGCATTTCTGACACCTGAAGGCGCACTGCGAGGACCTTTTAATGCATTCATGTTCAGCCCCGAGCTTGGCCATGCAGCTCAACAACTCGGCGTTGCGGTTCGTTACGGAACTTCGATACCACCCCGTTGCCGCGAACTGGTGATTTTGATGGTGGCAGCGCAGTGGCAGGCAGAATACGAGTGGTGGGCGCATGTTAAAATTGCACATAGGGAAGGTCTTGCAGACCATATCATTGAAAGTGTTCGAGTTGGGAAACAACCCAATTTTTCCGATCCAACCGAATCGCTTGTCTATCGATTCGTCCGGGAATTGATGGAGGTGCACAGGATCTCTGACGCCCTTTACAGGCAGGCGGTTCAATTGCTGGGGGAACCTGGGGTTGTAGAGCTTGTGATTCTGGTTGGATATTATTATCTGGTATCGATGACATTGAACGTTTTTGAGATTCAGCTGCCTCCGGGGGAAAAACAGGCATTCGGAGACAGCCTGGAATAGCTTTTGTCGTCTGTTGCCATCCCATCCAGTGCAAACAGATCGCTTAAACCCTATTGGCGGGGATCTCATATGAAAGCACCAAAAATTATCATTGATATCGATGATCTTCGACAGGCGAAGAAACGGAGTTTCTTTGGATCAACAGCTCTGGGTAACGCTAAAGGGCCTTGCCAGGGGAAAATATGACTACTCGGTATCCAGGCTTTGAGGATATATTGTAAATCCAAAAAATGCCTGTACATCGAGCCAACATAGCTTAAAGGAGGAATGTGAGAGGATGAAAAGAATAAACAAAATGAAAAATGCTCTAAAAGACGGAAAACTGGTTCTTGGTACCTGCATCGATTCTTATAGCCCGGCTGCGGTGGAGACAGCCGGATTAAGCGGGTTGGATTTCGTTCGGATCGACACAGAGTACTCGTGGCGACGTGACGATACCCTGGAGCACATGATCCGGGCGGCTGTCATCGCCGAGGTTACCCCCATGATCCGGGTTGAAAAGGGAAATCCTTATCTTATATCAAAGGTCCTGCAAATTGGTGCGGGGGCCATCCTGGTTTCAGATATTGCCAGCGTGCAGGAAGCAATGGATGTGGTAAATGCCGCTAAGTTTCCACCGAAAGGATATCGGGGGATGAGTGGATTTTCTTTTTCCGGCGGCTGGGGGGCGAGAAGCGGGCCGGATTGGATCGAATGGAGTAATACGGAGATTCTGGTCGGTGTCATGATAGAAAACAAGGAGATCGTTGAACAGATCGATGGAGTATTTGCCATTGAAGGGCTTGACTACTGCCTGTTTGGTCCATCCGACTACAGCATGTCCATCGGGCTGGGGTCTCCCCAAAAAAATCATCCTCAGGTTCAGGAAGCCATCAAAAAAACGGTGGAAGCGGCCACCAAATACGGTAAGGCGGTGGCGATCGGTATCGGCCAGCCCTGGGATCAAGAGGCTCAAAAATACGTTGACATGGGCTGCCGAATCTTAGAGCTGGGCCATGAGTTGGGTCTGCTTCGTTCCATATGGAGCTCCGCAGCATCGACCATCAGGCAGAAAATCGGTTAGGCGCACCCAGCTGCCCCGAAAGCATCTATGACGGAGCTTTTCACATAAGGATGTAACCCGGATCGGGTTTGCTTAAATTTCGATACAATCGATGGCAGCCCGCGCCACATCTTCTGTACCGTGTGGCCCTCCGAATTCCATGGGACGGATATTACCGGATTGCAAACCGGTTACAATGGCTGCTTCAAGCTTGCCGGCAGCATCGATACAGGGCTGGTGATCGTGTTTGTTGCCGAGCCAATCCAGCATCATGGCAGCCGATAACAACATTGCGGTGGGATTGGCTTTCGAGGTTCCGGCGATGTCCGGAGCGCTGCCATGTGCGGGTTGAAACAGCCCATGATTCTCTCCAATCTCTGCACAGGGGGCCATGCCCATTCCTCCGATGATGCCGCCACCTAGATCCGACAGAATATCTGCAAACATGTTTTCTGCAACCAGAACGTCAAACTCCCACGGCCGCCTGACCAAGTCCAGTGCCATGGCGTCGATGTAGCTGTATCCAGCGGTTACGTCAGGGAAAAGCCTGGCGCGTTCAGTAAATATCTTGCGAAAAAACGCATAGGACCGAAACACATTTGCTTTATCCACACAGGTAATTTTTCCCTTGCCGCCCGTTTCTTTGCGTTTGCGAGCAAGACGAAAACCGAAATCGAAAAATCGCTCGCAATTGCTGCGGGTAATTACCAGTGTGTCCTTCGCCTCTCGATCATCAAGGACCTCCCCCTTGCCATGGGAGGCAAAGAGCCCTTCGGTGCATTCTCGAAGCACAATGATATCGATTTTTGCAGCCCGTGGGTCGGCAAGCGGACTGGGGACTTCCGGAAAGGCTCTTACCGGTCGGACCCCGGCGTAGAGGTCAAACTCAACCCGCATCCTTAAGTGGGGTGCGATCTCGGTACCATCTGGGAAACGCACATCCGGCAACCCGATTGCCCCGAGAAGAATGGCATCCGCCTGCCTTGCTTTCTCAAACGCCTCCTCGCTGATGTCGATTCCGTTCTGCCGGTAATATTCGGCTCCGGCTGGAAGATGCTCCATATTCAGTCGAAAACCACCGATGTTTGCCTGCAGTGTCTCAAGTACCTTCACACAACTTTTCATGATTTCAGGCCCGATGCCATCTCCGGGGATCACTGCAATCTGGAACTCTTTCGGATGTGCCATTACTTTTATCCTTAATTAATCAAATTCGTATCAAAGCCACCCAGCAGATGATTCATGATAGACGCATGTTATTCCGATGCCGACCTGCACTGAGAGCGCAGCCGCTCGATACCTTCCGCTAAAGCCTGCTGAAGCAATCGAACCTCGCTTGAGTAGACGATCATGTTGAATCCCTTTTCAAACAGCTCCACCCCCTGCTGTACCGTTGGCACCAGGCGGCCCAGTGCCTTGTTATACTTGATACCCGCGGCTACGACTCGATCCACGGCCCTTTGAAAATCTGCATGATCGAACTGCCCTGGAATGCCAAGGGAGCAGCTCAAATCAAAATGCCCAATCCAAAGACAGTCGACACCATCGACGGAGGCAATTTCCTCGATGTTTTCGATTCCTTCTGCTGTTTCGATAAGCGCAACCAGGCAGGTTTTCTCATTTGCATCGGCGAACTTTTCGTCTATCGCACCGCTCCGATAGTCGTCGTGAGCGATCCCAAGTGCAACTCCCCTCTCACCAAGAGGGGGGTATTTCATATACCTGACAATGTTTCGCGCCTCTTCTGCGGTGCTTAGCATGGGCGGCATGATCCCCTGTGCTCCCACATCACAGGCACGGGAAATATGATGGTAGTGCTTCGACGGCGGCCGCACAAGGCTTGCAAC